>JAADCY010000086.1 GCA_013154205.1 Thermoproteota archaeon
CGAACCCCGCATCCTAGTCCAAGCTAGACGACGGGCCCACCATATTTGTGATTGTTGAGATAGAGAAATTATATATTTAACCTTGGGATCCCACTATGCGTTTGAGGTTCTCGGGATACGGTGGTTTAACCACTCCTTTCTCGGTTATTATAGCTGTCACCAGATCGGGATCTGTTATGTCGAAAGCGTAGTTTAGTGCGTCCGCGTTTTCCAAAGTGATAGGTCTTCCCAAGACTTTTTTGACCTCTTCCGGATCACGTTCTTCTATGACTACATCGTCTATCGATGAGTTGAGATCGATTGTGCTGGTCGGAGCCGCTACATAGAATGGCACGTTGTTTCTCTTAGCCGCTAGTGCTATCATGTAGGTTCCTATCTTGTTTATTACATAGCCTTCTCTAGTCACACGATCGGCGCCGACGATCACGAGGTCGACCATTCCCCTACGTATGACGTAGCCAGCCATATTATCCGTTATGAGCGTCACAGGTATTCCTTCTTTCATCAGCTCCCATACAGTTAGTCTGGCGCCCTGGAGCACTGGCCTGGTCTCGGTAGCTATTACCCTGATCTTTTTGCCTTTATACCATGCGACACGCATTACTCCTTCCGCGGTACCGAATGCGGCGGTTGCAAGTGCCCCGGCATTACAGTGTGTTAGTATTGTCGCATTGTCCGGGACGAGTTCTGCGCCGTACTCGCCCATACGTATATTCGCACGTATATCTTCATCCATGATCTCGAGTGCTTCTCGGCGAAGCCTCTCCGCTATATCCGTCGGGCTTAGTTCTTCATCTATACTAGTCTTAAGCGTGTTACGCATACGTGTCAGTGCCCAGAATAGATTGTGTGCTGTGGGCCTTGTATTCCACAATGTTTTTATGGCTTCCTCAACTCTTTTGACGAATTCTTCCCTATTAGTTGATGATATCTTTAAAGCGTATGCGGCCACTCCTAATGCTGCCGCGACACCGATGGCGGGGGCTCCTCTGATCTCCATTGTTATAATTGCTTTAGCGAGTCTCTCAGGATCATCTGTACAGTATATTTTCTCTTCGAAGGGTAGCTTAGACGTGTCTATCCAGCAGACACGGTTATTATCCCACCACACAGCCCTTATCTTGATCGGATATGGGTACTCCATGAATAATACACCTGCAACAATATATTGTTGTTGTAATATCTGGTACTCTAGGGAAAAAGATGTAACGTTGATCGGCGGCTGCGTGGTGCTTCTGAATGCCAAGAACTCATAGGATATTATTTGATACAAGTAAATGCTGCGGGCTCATCAGGGAGAACTACCATGATTTATCTAATAGGTGGTTCGGTAGGGAGACTAATGAGGGATTAGAGCTAAGCATTGTTGAGACAGCATATTTATTGATAAGCGATCGTGCAAGGATAATCGTTGACGATGAAGAGATAACAAGCCTTGAGAAATTCATGGAGAAAGCATATAATTGCCTCCGGGAATTCTTCTGGCCAAGCCTCCTTGTATACAAGGATCTAAGGGATCGTGGCCGGAGGGTGAAAGTGGTCAGGGAGGGTGAATTCATAATTAAGGATAAGCACGGTGCATTGAGAATGGTTAAGGTCCTCGAGGAAGGCCATAGTATTACTCTCGAGGATATAGTATCTGATATTGAGAAAGCTATTGATAATGCATTATCGCTTGTTATAGCAGTTGTTAGTTTACAGGGTGATATAACGTATTATGAGGTAGGACGTATAGATCCCCGGAAATAGTCTTCGAGATAAATGTTATATGGTTGCTTGATAAGACATTGTCTAAAACACGTGTTTGGTGATATGCTATACCACGGTGACAAGGATATGGAGACAGGTTTTACTCTCCTACCTCCTCGCGGCATGAGGGATTTGGTTGGTGAGGACGCTGAGATACTAGAGTATCTATTCAATGAGTTCAAGAACTATGCTAGAATCCATGGGTTTAAACCAGTTATACCTCCGACTCTTGAGTATTTTAAATTGTTCGAGAAGAAGAGCGGTGAAGAGATCAAGCGCTCTATGTACGTGTTTAAAGATAAGGCTGGTAGACTATTGTCTCTCAGGCCAGAGATAACGGCCAGTATTGTACGTATATATCTTCGCTTATTGAGAAGTTATCCGAAGCCTGTTAAACTGTATTATGTTGCACAGTGCTTTAGGTATGAAGAGCCTCAGCACGGTCGTTACAGGGAGTTCTGGCAGGCAGGCCTCGAGGTCATAGGCGTTAAGGGGGTTGAAGCTGATCTAGAGGCCGCGCTGGCTGCATCATCATTTCTAGATAAGATCGGTGTAAAGCACTTATATGAGGTAAGTAATGTATCGCTTCATCGCTCAATCATGGACGGCTTCGGTATCCCCGCCGATGTGCAGGATCATATACTCCATTTAATTGATAAGAGAATGAATGACGTGGCGATAGACGAGTTGAGGAAAATGAATGGTGAAGCAGCCGATGCTATGGAGAAACTGATTAGGCTTAGACTCGATGAAGTAGAGGATTTTATGAATGAGTATAGTGGTGTTCTTAAGAAACACTATGGTATGCTCAGGGAAGAACTCGATAGGACGATCAAGTTTATCCAAGTACTTAAGGAAATGGGGTATGAAGCAGTATATAATCCGAACCTAGTGAGAGGACTCGCATACTATTCGGGCCTAATATTCGAATACAAAGCCATAGAGGGTATAGGGCTCAGCATAGGTGGTGGGGGAAGATATGATGGTTTAACAACAGTGTACGGCGGCCCCTTCGAGTACTCAACCGGGTTAGCGCTGGGTCTCGATAGAATTGCTTTGTCGCTTAAAGGCGTTAAGCCCCCGTCTAGGCCGAAGATAATGATCATAGTTTTAGATGACACTATGTTAAACTACGCATTTAAGATCAAGAAGAGTATAGAAGATATGGGTTCTGAAACAACGCTCTACTATCATAACAAGATAAGAAAAGCGCTGAGCATAGCATCCAAGAAGGGATATGATATAGTTGTAATTATCGGGAAGAAAGAATATGAGGAAAATACTGTGACGATAAAGGATCTTAGAACCGGGCATCAGGAAACAGTAGCTAGTAACGAAGTAGTCAGGGTGTTGGTGGAGAACATATTACAGTCTAGTTCTTAGCACAAGTTATCCTTTATACCTATATTACCCTGCCAGATAATAGATAATCTAGAACAATTATTCCTGGCCTGTTTTGAAAAATAGATAATGGAATTATGGGTGGGTATGATGAGTCATCATATAAGGCTGGAAAAGATCGGTGATTATGAATACATGATACCCAAGGGAACTAAGCATTGTATGAGAGTCCCGGCGATCGTGTTTGCCGATGAATATTTACTCGAGAAGATGAGAAGCGATCTAACGCTGGTACAGGCGGCAAACGTGGCGTGTCTGCCTGGAATACAGATCGCAATGTATGTTATGCCCGACGGGCATCAAGGCTATGGTTTCCCGATAGGAGGAGTAGCGGGCTTTGATGTTGAGACAGGAGTTATCAGTCCTGGAGGGGTCGGGTACGATATAAACTGTGGCGTAAGAGTCCTCAGAACGGATCTTGACGAGAAAGATGTAAGGCCGCGTCTAAAGGAGCTTGTAGATACACTATTCAGAAACGTTCCCAGCGGTGTAGGAAGCACTGGCAAGATAAGGCTAAGCTTCTCCGAGCTAGATGAAGTACTCAATAGAGGTGTTGAATGGGCTGTCGAACATGGATTTGGATGGAAGGAAGACATGGAGTTCATAGAAGAACATGGTTCGTGGAAAGCGGCTGATGCATCGAAGGTAAGCCGTAGGGCTAAACAGCGGGGGCATAACCAGCTCGGAACACTTGGTGCGGGTAATCATTTCCTAGAAGTACAGGTTGTCGATAGAATATATGACCCCGAAATAGCGAAAATAATGGGGATTACACACGAGGGACAAGTAACCGTAATGATACACACTGGTAGCCGTGGCCTTGGACACCAGGTCGCAAGTGATTATCTACTCATAATGGAGCGTGCCATGCGTAAGTACGGGATAAGGCCGCCTGACAGAGAGCTTGCAAGCCTACCGTTCAAGTCACCTGAGGCTCAGGACTACTTCAAAGCGATGGCTGCAGCAGCCAATTTTGCCTGGACCAATAGACAGATGATCATGCACTGGGTACGCGAGAGCTTCAAAGCAGTCTTCCACAAGGATCCCGAAGACCTCGGCTTAAAGCTGATCTACGATGTAGCCCATAATATTGCGAAGATAGAGAAACACGTTGTCGATGGTAAAGAATACCATGTGGTAGTTCATAGGAAGGGAGCCACAAGAGCTTTCCCGCCAGGCCATCCAGAGATACCTGATAAATACAGAAGTATAGGCCAGCCCGTCCTCATCCCGGGATCAATGGGTACCGCAAGCTATATCCTTGTGGGGACGGCAAAAGGTGCTAGGACATGGCATAGTGCTCCCCATGGTGCTGGGCGCTGGATGAGCAGAGGCGCCGCTATTAGAACATATAGGCCTGAGAGAGTCGTGGATGAGCTCGCTAGGAAAGGTGTTATACTTAGGGCTGCTACTAGAAGGGTGATAAGCGAAGAAGCTCCCGGAGCATATAAGGATGTTGATCGTGTGGCTATGGTTGCTCACCGTGTCGGAATAGCAAAGCTTGTCGTGAGAATGAGGCCTATCGGTGTTGTGAAAGGATAACCGATACTATACTGTGGTGTCTGTGGGGTAGGAATAAACGTATTGGCTATGTAGAATGATGCGAGAGTGCTAGATAACAGTATGGGTATGAAGAAGCTGTAGAGGCTTTTTCCACTCGATATTTTTGAAGCAATGACTCCAGCTATCAATGATATCGAGTATGTTAGGCTCAATGCTAATTCGGGATCGAAAACTCTCGTTAGGTTTGACTGTATCGTAGTCATTCCTTTTATCATGACAATAGTGATCACAGGGAGCGTTAGTGCGTAGAAAAAATACATTCTCCCCCTCTCTGATAATAGGCGGCGTAGACGAACTATGCTGTCCATGATCTTAAGGGTGTAGCCCAAGTGTTTCTCGTGGTAACGGCTATACTCTAGAGGCGAGAACACCAGGCTTAGCAGCTTTTTTGAAAAGGGTGATAGCTTTATTCTCTGTAAGATATGCGGTATATTAATGCCTAGTCTGAGGAAATCTCTTATCTTATCGATCGGGTGTACAAGGTTTTCTTTCTTCATCAACGCATGATCTATTGGTATTCCTTGTTTGGCCTCACTATAGAGATCCTCTATGAGGTCTACGAGTTCATTCTCTATTTTATCGAACCTATTCTCTAGTTTTCTCAGTAGAATTACTAAGGCTGCTATGAAGATAGTGTATAATGCTATAAACTCTATTGTAGCACCTATTATGAGAAAAGGAGTGATGATCAGAAGTATGAGGGATAATGATTGTGATATTGGTGTTTCATACCTATAGGTACATGATGTCAGAGATGATGAGATAGTATATGCGGCAACACCTATTATTGAAACGATGAAAGCTATTAGTTCTTTGGGAACATATGCAACAGGTATTAACATGAAGGTTATGATCGACATTAGTACAATGAGTAGTCCTTCATAGAGTGTATCAAGACTTGACAAGCTCCTACTGATTTTTTGTTCTAGGCTGGCTAGTTCTTCATCTAGTTTAGACTCGACGTATGTGAGAGTATCATTTGTTGTTACAAGGATTTCTGTATAACCTCTTAGGAACCTGGATATTCTTTCGCTAGGTATTAGTTTGGCTAAGTATCTGAGGCCAGTGTATGGATCCGGGTTTAGCGATTTTATGATGTTGTATATTTTTGCAACTATCATGTAGGAGGATGGTAGTTCTAGTTTCTTATTCAGTGCTTCGTCAAGTATATTATCAAGCCTTAAACCATTAGCCTCCATCGTGAGGTTTAATGCGAGGAAATCCGAGAACTCCTCTTCTAGTTTTTTCTTGAAATAAAGTTTCTTCCACAACGGGAACAAAATATAGACGGCTAGTGGTACGAGCATGCATGGTAAAACTATGTAGATGTGCTTCGTGATTCCTATGGCTGCGGGTATGAGTGTGAAAATAGTAATTAGCACGAGTTTTTTCGGGCTAGTTTTTCTTTTCGAAAACCTGGGTGGCCTCATACTCGTTTTCCTCCAATCCATAGTACTCTATGAGTTTTTCACCTAGCTGGACTATGTCGAAGACTCCTTTGTTGACGAGTGTTTGTAGGAAAGTGGTTCTTGACGCTAGTTCTGACACTATCGTATCCTTTTCGAGTATTTCTTTTAGCCTGATTGTGTTCTCGGATATGATCTTTATGGGTGGTTCGTCGATTTTGCTGGTGTTTATTACTCTATGTATTCTAATCTTATGGTCTATTTCGTAGACTTCTCTGACATGTCTATGTCCGTTGACAGCGTCCATGACGAAGATCGACCATATACTGCTTAGTAGGTTTTTGGGTATGGATATCGGGGGTGCTGTTAGTCTCTCAATAACGGATTGTGCTGTATTGGCATGCATCGTGGCTAGGACGCCGTGGCCTAGGCGGGATGCTTGGACAAGTAGTCTAGCCTCTTTCCCTCTTACTTCTCCTACAACGATGTAGTCGGCTCTTCTTCTGAGGCTGAATTTTAGGAGGTCGTACATGTTGATGCTGAGCTTATCGCCTATGGTGCTTACTCTTTCGACCAATGGATCCCATAGTCCGGTCGTACCTGTTATCTCGGGGGTATCTTCTATTGTGACCACTCTTCTCGTTGGCGGGATAAGTGTTAGTAGTGCTTGTAATAGTGTAGTCTTACCGGTGCTCATACCGCCTACTATTAGGATTGAGCCTTTAAGCTCTAGTATTAGCCATGCGTAGGCGGCTAGCTCGGCCAGTATGACGTTCTGGTCTATTAGTCTCGTTATCGTTATTGGATGCGATGGTTTTTTCCTGATGACGAAACTACTGCCTTTGCGTGAAACTTCTCGGCCGAATGTAAGTGCTAGTCTTAATCCTTCAGGGGTTAGGCCTTCCGCTATTGGTTGAGCTATGCTTAGGTGGCGTCCAATGATTCTCGCAAGGCTGAGCACTAGTCGGTCCATCAGTCTAGGGGTTACCGCTATGTTTGTTGTCATCCATCCGTACCAGCTGTATTTTCTATGGATTATGCTGATGTATTTGTCTTCACTGCTTGCAGCTATTTCCTCAATATGTGGATCGCGTGTTAGCGGGTATAATGGGCCGTAGCCGCTGGAAAGCTTGAAGTAATTATATATTATTTCCAGTGTTTTCTCAGCATATATTCTCTCTATCCGTGGATCCCGTATCTTTCTCAAGGCATTCTCAATGCATGCTATGTTCTTGCACCGCGGGTTTTCCAAGTAGAGCGTTGCTATTGCTTCTATAATTTCATCGTCCAGAGGAGGTTCTGATAACACGTACTGTAATTTGTTCTTGCTTTTGACTATGCGAACTACGACTACATCATCAATACTATATTCGTCCACGATATTGAGGCTATGTATTTCAGCAACTTGTATGTCTTCCACAAGTAGCTTAATGAGCTCGATGGCTCTGTCCACGCTTATACTGTTAATCTTTAGCGGGATAGATAAGGGAAGAATATTGTTTATCTTCGATGTAGTTATTTGTCTAAAAAACCTCATTTTCTACTGGACACCTCTCATAGGATAGTGTTTTACGTTGAAGACGTAACTTCTATTTGAACAGGCTGTGTCTGTACGCCGTTGTTATAGCTTACGATAACGAGATGGTTTCCAGTAAGTAGTCCTGATACTATTGTTGCGTTATCGATCACAATGTTTATGTTCTTCGAGGTGCCGGGTTTTACCACTGTATTGGTCAGGCTGAAGGTATAGTTTCCTGGAATTATTGTTATTGAGTTTATGGTTGCTGTACGCGTACCCATATTGACTACCTGTATGTTTAACACCGCTGTTGTCGTGTTAACCTGGTATAGTTTTGCTGAGGTTACGGCTATGTTGGCGTATTCCTGCGGTGCCGACAAGGTGTTCATCATATAGTTGTATAGGAGTACTCCGCCAGCTATTGTTATTATGAGGAGTATTGCTGTCGCGACTAGAGGGGATATGGCCTTCATTTTCCCACCGTTATAGAAGAGGAGTATTTATGGGAAGAAGATGAGGTATAAGCCTATATACTGTGAGGAGAGCGTGGGTTAAGTGAAACTATTTCTCTAATTTAACCCGCATCTTAAAAGTAATTATAAGGGGATATTTTTTAGGGTAAAAGGGGTTGGGGTAATGAGTGCTGCCGCGCCGACAGAACGCTACAGGGCCATTAGTCCGGCGGAGTTCTTCTACAAGTATAGAGAGATAGCTGGCTTCTCTAACCCAGTTAGGGCTCTATATCAAGCCGTTAGGGAACTGGTCGAGAACGCGCTTGACGCGACTGATTCCCATGGAATACTGCCAAATATAAAGATCATTATTGAGAAGGCCGATGAGAACAGAGAATTTTACCGAGTAACTGTTGAGGATAACGGTATAGGTCTCCCCCCACATGTTGTGCCTGAAGCATTTGGCAGAGTACTTTTCAGCTCAAAATATATTCTGCGGCAGACCCGTGGAATGTTCGGACTAGGAGCAAAAGTGGCTATTCTCTATGGCCAGATGACCACGGGTAGGCCTGTGGAGGTAATAACTAGTCAGCCTAATTTGAAGAGGATCTATTATTTTAAGCTACGAATAGATATCAATAAGAATGAACCCATAATAATTGAGCGGGGTAGTTGGCGTAAAAACAGGGACTGGCATGGCACTATAGTTTCTATGACGCTAGAGGGGGATTGGAGCAGGGCTAAGCAAAGGATAAAAGACTATATTCTACGCACAGCTGTCGTGACACCCTACGCTAATATTGTGTTCATGACTCCGGACGGCGAGATATATTATTATGAACGCGTCATCGACAAGCTCCCTCGTCCGCCTAAAGAAGTAAAACCCCACCCCTACGGTGTCGACCTAGAGCTTATGAAGAGAATTAGAGATAATGGTTCTTTCTCAACAGTTAAAGAAATGCTTATGAAGAGTTTTCAAGGCATAGGTAATGTCACTGCTTCATCATTGCTTGAGATAGCTGGTATAAGTCCAGATTTGAATCCAAAATCTCTTAGTGATAAACAGTTACTTGAACTAGTAAACGTTATGAAGAACTATAAGAGGTTTCGTTCCCCTACATCAGAGGCTTTATCCCCGCTCGGCGAGGAGGTCATAAAGGCGGGGCTTAAACGAATATATGATCCTGAGTTCGTTGAGGCTGTTACGAGAAGGCCTTCCGCCTACCAAGGGCATCCCTTTATAGTTGAGGTTGGGATAGCTTATGGTGGCAAGGTTCCTCTTAGCAGTGATAAGTACCCTACCCTTCTGAGATATGCTAACAAGATACCATTACTTTATGATGAAGGCAGTGATGTAACAACAGATGTTGTCAAAGGGATCTCATGGGATCAATACCTCGTAAAACTCCCAGCTCCAATAATTGTTCTAGTACATATATGTAGTACAAAAGTACCCTTCAAAGGAGTCGGTAAAGAGAGCATTGCTGATGTTAAAGAGATACGTAACGAAGTAAGATTAGCGATACAAGAGGTTGCACGAAAACTAAGGACATACTTGTCCAAGAAACTTAAGGAAGAAGAAAAGAAGAAACGCGTAGTGAGTCTAGCGAAATATGTTCCCGAGGTAGTAAGAGCGCTCACCATAATTCTCGGTGACGGACATGGTGCGAAAGCAAAAATGCTGGAAGAAAAACTAGTGGAGATAGTATCTCTACGTACAGGTATACCTAAAGATGAAGTCTATAAAGTTGTCAAAAGCGTCGAAATAGGTGTATGAGCAGGTGATCTAGGTGGCTATATCATCTGTCGATAAATATGCTAGGCAGAAGAGCATTGAGATATTGAGGAAGAAGTTTGCATCAGTAGCTAAAAGAATACTTGAAGGTAAAAGACCTGTATTAATTATGCCTAAGAGAGTTCTCAGTAATACGATCTATGATATGAAGAAAAAGCTTCTTCTCCTCGGTCCTGAGATGAAAAGACGTAGTCTTCTCGACGTTAATGAAGCTAGGAAGTTTATGCAGACATTATTAATGGCCTCAATAATATACGAGGCGCTCGTAAACGACGAGTATCCCACGATCCGTGATCTGTACTATAGGGGGAAACACACTATAAGCTACCGTGATATACTTGGGAGACTACACCATGAAAACACTTGGGATGAACAGAGAGAATCAGACGCCGTGATTAGAGATATAGAAGTGTTTCTCGGCGTACTTAGAGAAGAGATGTTAATCCTTAGTAAAGAGAAAGGTAAAGTTGTAGGTAATCTCGTTATCAGGAGCGGTGATGACGTTATCGATCTAAGCAAGATGGGACATGGAGCCTATGCTATCGAGCCCACACCTGATCTAATAGAATTCAAGGATATTGATGCAGAATTCGTTCTTGTAGTAGAGAAAGATGCAGTGTTTCAGCAGCTACACAGATATGGTTTCTGGAAAAAATATAAAGCAATACTCATTACAAGCGCAGGACAGCCCGATAGGGCTACACGTAGATTTGTGCGAAGACTAAGCGAAGAGCTAAAGTTACCGATATATATACTCACAGACGCTGATCCTTACGGATGGTATATTTACAGCGTGTTCAAGATAGGATCAATAACGTTGTCCTATGAGAGCGAAAGACTCGCCACACCCAACGCAAAATTCATCGGGGTCTCCATGACAGATATTTTTGGTGAGGAAGAAGCAGCTAAAAACATTAAGAAACTAGCATCGATTTTCGGCAAAGATCTAAAGAACGTATTGTCCAAGCCTAGGAAGAAGCCTTATCTCTCTGATAAGGAGAGGAAAAACTATATCATCAAGGCCAAGAAGAAAGACGTTGAAAGAGCCGTTGAGCTTGTAGGCTATGACGTCGCTGATAAATTGATAAGCAATCCTGAGATCAAAAAGTATATTCGTCAGCGCAAAATGGGTGTGTCAGGATATCCTTGGTTTAGAACTCCGGAGTGGATCAAAGAGATCAGCATATTTTTCTCAAAACTAGCTAAGCTCGAGATAGAAGCGATGGCCAGCAAAGGATTGAAGTTCTTGGCTGACACCTATATCCCTACAAAAATCGAGACCGGAGATTGGATCGACTAGTTAGGTCATAGGTTCTTCTTCCAGCTAGCTTCATGTGTAGGCTGATCCATTACTTCTAGGTATCCTTTAACCAAGTGCTCTACGTTTTCTATAGCTGAACTATCTCTGGCTTTCCAAACAACGATTTTATGACGTAGTAATAATGAATAGGCTATTTCACCGATATTTCTAACTATAATATCTGTTACACCTAGTTTATGCATGTTTTCCGCTATTTCAGCTCCTCGTAAGAGGCTCATAGGAATTCCGGTTTTTTCTCTACTTATAAGATCCCTGCTAACAATATCATTAATACTAATGATTTGTTTGTTCACAATATGCTCTTGCTTAGCATCAACTATAAGGAAATATGGGGCTCTACCAAAATGCTCAGATACTGGTGATAATGGATCAGGTTTCTCTAGTGGTACAGCGATCTTGAGATAGTCTCTAATAGTAGGCTCAACCATTACAACTATGTATTTGACATCTTCAAATTTTCTACGGACGTTTTCCTCTATACATCGAGTAAGTCTTCCTATTGATTCTAGGGTACTTAATGGGTGTGAACGTAGAAGGATCTCGACGAATACTATGGGTCCAGCCCATCGAGCCTTTAAATCTACTAACTCGGCTTTGCCACGGATTAGTTTTTCCAGATAGTTTCTCAGCTTCTTCAAAAAATCTTTGTCCTTAGGTAGATCTAGGATAGCGAGAACAGAGTCGTGAGCTGCTTCATAGGCAGCTAATAGTAGTCCTATAAGGGCTATAATGAGTGATACTGTATATATGATTCCATAATGTGTCGCTAAGAATAAGAATAATCCAAGTGTAACTGATGAAGTCTCTATTACATCTACAAACATGTGTGCAGCATCGGCTTTCAGTGAAGGTGAATGAAGAATATTTGCAGCTTTATATTTTGACAGTACAGATAATGCTAGTAGAGGGATCGTTGTTGACTGAATAACGAGTACCAAAATATTGGGTGCTGGTGGTTTATGAAAGATTTCGTCAATGCTTGTAAACAATGTAAATAATATTATCAAGCTTAGTATAATGGCAGTAAGATCTTCTAGCTTATACAG
>JAADCY010000167.1 GCA_013154205.1 Thermoproteota archaeon
GTAGGCTCTGTAATGTATTATCTACTACCGTTTAGGCTGACAGTTACTGGTACTACTCGTAGCGGGGGCTTCCAGTCTAGCATGGTTGTAGACGCTGTTGTGAAGGATAGGTATAGTTTTGACAAGCTATACCATGAGATAATCAGCATAATACACGGGTATGCTACTGCAAAAGTAAGAGGATATCTAAGCATGGACGGTACTGTGTACAGCATACAAGAACCATACCGTGAACTATACATTAAGATGAGACCGTTAAAAAGACCCTTCAACAACATGGAGCTACTCATGGATAAGTACATGAACATGCTCAAGATATATGGTGAACAATCCCTACTAGACAGGATACAGGAGTTCATAGAGAAACCACATGAGATACCTAGGAAGCCCTTATTCACAATAATAAAGTATATTGTGAAGAAGAAACACCTAGCAGAAAAGACATGTAGGGATATATGTGAGAGATACGGGTGTGATATAGGCGGATACATTAACACGTACTGGGACTATGATGTAACCGTTCTGATAATACCTGATACTCTACCCCCTAGGGGAATAAGGATAGGAATGATGCCTGTCTGCACCTGTGAAGAAATACATCTCTACGGGGACGAATACCTTGTCAAGTACGTGTACGTTGATAAGGACATGCTTAGAAGCCTAGGGGTAGAAGTAGGGTGAGACAGCTAATCATAACTATGTCCGTACTAGTGGTTTTTATCCTCGTAGGCGTAGCTTTATCCTTGTATAGTGCTGGTAGGAGCTGTCTTGATTGCTCCTATGGTAGTGCATACATTAGTATTGATACCTTGTTCACGGGGTGTAGGCTCTACAACCTGTTATACCTTACTGGTTGTAGCATGGTTTTTACAGGCATAGCTGGTATACTAGGCGGTATAGCCTATTACGTGAAGAATAGGTATGAGAAAGAAGAGAGAATAGGTTTCGGACAAGAAGATTATTGGGGAGAATAAAAAGCTAGATGTGTAGGGGTAGTTCTTCTAGTTTTTCCTGTAGCTTCATACCTCTTAAGCGGTAGTTCTCTAGGTTTATCACGGCATTGATAAGGCTGTGTAGCACCATACTGCACTTCCTGTCTCGTAGTAGGTGAACCATTACTGCACTCTGGGTTGCGAATTCCCTACCACATATCGGGCATTTATGACTATGCATTACTGTCTCTCTGAACCGTCTGAGCAATGGGTAATTGTCTAGTACTTTCTCAATATTTGATGGTACGTGTTTGCCTGTAAGGTAACGGAATAGGAATAGCTCACTTTTCAGCCTCAAGGCTCTTCACCATACTGTCTTTGAGTAGGTGTGAACCGCTGACTGTGAGGTATGCGAGTATCATGCCATAGGCAAATACTACTCCAAACAATGTGTGGTCTGCAATCATTATCGTTATTAACAGTACTAGTGTTGATATACCGTAGAACTGTAGCGTGTCGAATCCTAGACGTACATATATTATTGTACCCAGCACGAATGATAGCATGTATCCTATCGTATACGGTACTATATTGTCTGCACCAAGATTATATATTATTAGGAATGGTGTGGTAAAGGCTATCGCTAGGCATGTTAGACCTAGGGTGCGGGGGTTTATCAATGCTCTATCACCTTGAAATCATAGTGTTTCTCCCTAAGCATACGTGTTACTAGTTCTTTGAAGGCATTGTATAGTATTTCGTTATAGGTCTCAATACTCAGCATGACAATGTCTCCATTACCCTTCATAGAGTACCTTATGATGACACTATACTTGCTCCCTCTCCATAGGTCTACGCTATAGCCGTCATGGTATACTAGGCTGTGCTCGTGCTTATACCCATTATTCACTAGGATGTTGCGTATCTCTCTGAATATGTCGTAGAAGTCCATAAAGCTTATCTCTGCTACGAATGTTATACGCATGCATATCACCCGACACTATATAATATTATATTACATGTATATATAAAAAATTATTGTGAACTACCATAGCTCCGCTACCTGCTCCACCCTAGAAGAGCAAATAACCATTATACCTCTACCAGTACATCTATCACGTATCTTCTTACCAGAGCATGTAGTTACCTCTATATCTAGTACCCCATTATGATAGTTGTACTTTACATCTACTACTGCTTCCATGTTCTTCCATGTATTGATTAATCTTTTAGCCCATGACGGTAGAAGAAGCCATCTTATCTTTTCTGCTAATCCCATAATGTTCACCTGTGTATTATGACATAGTATTTTTCAAGCTCATTATAGTATAGTGGGTGATAGCTTACTGAGATGCCATCATAGATTCTCGCTAGTCTTACAAGCATGTTGAAGAATTGTTCTAGTGTTATATCCCTATCATATAGTGCCTTGTATTCTTCGTAGAGCCTTTTAACAGTTATTGGAATGTTTCTTTTCTGCTCAAACCCTAGCTTCTCTAATGCTTTCTCATAAGCCTTGGTTACATTATATATTAAGAGCATGGTCTTTTTGCTTATCATATGGTTCACCCGTTTGTTCTGATTAGGGCTTTCCTGTATCCTAGCTTCTTTGCTTTTCTCAGGACTGTGTAGTAGCTTACTGGTTCGAGTCCTTTTCGTTTCCTGTCTCCGTTTATCAGGTATGTTATGTCTCTTAGGCTTAGTGTCGGGTATTTCTTTAGATAAGACTCTAGTTCCTTCTCGGTTAGCTTGGGTGGTCTGCCTTTTTGTTTACCAGCTTCCCAAGCCGCTTGTTGTCGTTCCTTTCTGAGCTTTAGCTCCATCTCAGCCATCCAGCTAAACAATGCGATTAATAGCTTACGTAGTGATTCGTCCTTAGTTCTAAGCCATTCGTCATGGATGCTGATAACTCTTACGCCTAGCTCTTTCTCCAGCTTGTTGAATAAGTCAAGAATATCGAGCATGCTTGCTCCTAGACGTGTGAAGTCAAACACTATTACTGCGTCTATGAAGTCTTTTCCTCCTTTTTCTAGGAACTCTATCATTTCACGTGCTCCAGGTCTTTTACGCCAAGGATTCATACGTGATTGTCCCTTGTCTATGAAGAATCTAAGGAGTTCCATTCCTTCTTTCCGAGCAAACTCCTCAATAGCACGTCGCTGGTTATTCTCGTCCTGCTGTTTTGTTGATACACGTATATATGCTATACACTTCATATCACACCATCCCCTGTTTGCAATAAATAACCAGTTCATTATTACAATATATTATTGTATAAAGTTAAAAACTTATGCCTAGCGTTTGGAAATAGACCACAACTAAATCTAGCTAGAAAAACCTAAATAGCTAAAACTACCATATATAGCCTAGATGACACTCTGTTTGGGGTGTATGGTAGTGAGGGGGATAAGTAGGGCTGAAAAAATAGCTAATGATATTTTGTCCAAGTATAATGGTGGCTTTGTATCAAGGCGTGATGGTCAAGTAATAATAAAGATAGTGAGAGACAATAGGAATATAATAGTGTGGATCAGACAACGCCCAATCACTAGGAAAGCCCTTTCACTATTCAAGAAAATAATCGCTAAACACGAATACGATGAACTAGTATTACTGAAGCTATATGATAGTGCAGACTATATACGCTATGACGAGCTATCATTCTTCAACAAAATAATAGATGAAAACAATATTGTTTTTTAACGCTTTGCTAAATAAAAATGGTTTATGTTTTTAGTTTTAGTTTGTTTTCTTCTTGGAGTTTTTGTTCTAGGAGTTTGTATGGTTGTTGTCTTGCTTTTTCTATTATTTCTATTATTTTCTCCCATACTTCTTTGGGGAGTCTGATGTATGTAATTATCTCGTTTGGGTATTGTTCTTGTTTTATGGTTTCTCCGTATTTTGTGATCAGGTTGTTTACTATGTGTGATACTCCTAGGTCTCTGAGATAGTTTATGTGTACCGCCATTATGTTTTCTGCGTCTTTGAGTGTTTTTCCTACGTGGAAACTTATGTAGCTTTCCTCGTATGGTACGTATTTTTCTCCCTGTGCTCCTAGGAGTTTCTTGAACTTTATCTTGTTATGTACTTCTACGAAGTACATGTTTTCTCCCTGTTTTATACTTGTTATTCATTGTCTTTAAGCATTAGTTCTACTATTTGTTTGTAGAACTTGTCGTTCTTCATGCATAGCTCGTAGGTCTTATCGCAATCCGTAGGTAGTTTCTTCTCTATGCAGTACTGCTTTACCTCTCTGCATACTATGTACCGTGTATTTACCACTATATTGCCTAGAGCATCCGTAGATAGTGCCTCTTCTGGAATCCTATCTAGTGCACGGTATTTCTCAGATAGATCATCCATATTACTCACCCGAAAAAGAGCTACGAGTATATGTATATGAGAGCTATTGTTATTATCGGTATTACTATTGCGTTGATCATTAGTGCTATTATGGTGATGTCTTTTAGTACTTGTTTTGCTTTACATCCTAGTATGTGTTCTAGTATGCCATAGTATGTTATTGATGCTACAACCATTATTTCTATGAATAGTGTGGTGCGTGCCAGCATTGTTGTTAGCGGGTACTGTATTATCGTGTCTGCATAGCTGGTTATAATGCATATAGTGTAAAATGATAGAAAGAATGATGTGATCACTACTGTTAATAATGTTACTGGTATGCTGAATAGTGTGTCTAAATATGTTAGTCTCCTCAATATAATATCACCCGTAAAGACTAGTGTAGAAAAATGTGTGTTTTTAGAGTGCTAGTGGTTCGTCTAGTAGTCTGTGGTCTACCTGTATTTTTGCTCTGTCCATTAGTTCTTGTATCCATAGTGGTAGGATAGCCATGTATCTCGTGTTCATTATTAGTTTGAACCACTTGGTGCTATACCTTATTATTCGCTGGGAGCGTTCACGGGTCTCCATGTCTAGTAGCTGTTGTATCTCTTCCAGCCTGTCGCCTAGCATTCTTCTCTTCCAGTCGTTCTCCCTGTTAATGCTTATGCTGAGAGCTGGGATCATTGTTCATCCCTGCTTGCTTCTCTTAGTATTGTCTCTACTATTTTCTTCACGGTTGATTCTACGCATTTAGGCTCTAGACCATGTATTTCTTGCTCTAGCTTCTTCAACCTCTCCTCTAGGTGCTTGTATGTCTCGTCATCACGGTCTAGCTTGTTAAGTAATTGTTCAAGCGTGTCTTTCTTCTTCATTAGCTGTACTATTTTGGTACAATTATCATTATATAAGAACTGTGATAGTATCATGCGATATATTGTTTTGTCGTGAACGTCTACTATGTATGGGCATATATGTATGCGTAGGTTTTCACGTATAGCCTCTTCTTCCTCATCATATACTGCCATACTGCACATGATGTATAATAATATGGTTGCTCCATACATTAATGCTGTAAGCTTCAAATCATCGTGATAGTATATTGCTGGTATGAAGTAAAATGCAAACAGGATGAGTGCTAGGAATAGTGTACGGTATCCTGTGTATTTATAGGCTGAAAGTACTGGTGCTTTCCCTACTGATTCATAGCATATCCTCTGTATTTCTTCTTTGTACTTCATGCGTACCTTGTCCCATATATGCAAACCGCTCACCCGTATAGGGGATGAAAAATTATTTCTTGTGCTTCATTATTGTTATGTCTATGCATTCCTTGTCGTTACAGCATGTTATTCGTGGCATGTCTGCTGGAGCGTATCGTGAGCAGTCCTTGTACCCCATGTTTTTAGCCATGTCGAACGCTATTCTGACTAGTGTTGATATGTCTGGGGGATTGTTTTCTAGTTCACGCTCTATGAATGAGCCTAGCAGTTCATCCATGTACTCCGTACCTATATCGTAGAGCTGGAGTTCTAGTAGGTTCTGCTTTATACTGTTTAGTGCTGTTATCATCTTATCTATAAGTCCTATATCGTCAAAGCTGAACTCGAATAATAGTTTATGGTACTTGTCATAAATCTCCAGTCCATCACCATAATGATCTACTATTGTCTGGCTACCTTTCAGCCTAGCGGTTACATCTATGTCAATGTATTTTTCTATGAGTGATCTACGGTATGTGAAGAGCGTTACATTGACCATTAGTCTTCTTCCTCCTCGTAGTCGTAGTCTTCTAGGTTTTCATCCTCGCATTTATCGTATCCCTCGCTGTATGCGTTGTCAATTGCGTTGCATACTGCTTCCAGTATCTTTGCTCCAAGCCTATCATATATTAGTCTGGCAATGTTTTCGTCTAGGAATTTATTGCATTCGCTACATGGTCTGAGATAAATATCTGTGAAGCTCATGTTTTCACCCGTGTGTTTAGGGGGGAGAGGAAAAAGGGTTATGTGTTTCGGATCATTACGGGTATGGTTATCCTGTGCGTGATGCTACGTGGTATTCTTGGTCTGACGTGTTTTACTGGTTTGACTGCTAGGTGCTTGGTTTCGGGCTGTTCTTTCTCCTCTATGGTCTCTGTTCTCTGTATGTGTTTTCTGAGATAGTTTTTCTTGAAGAGTTCTGGGATTATCATGGTTTCACCCGTTTGTCTCTACGCATTCCGTGTTTTCTGCTAGTTGTTTTAGCTCGTGGTATAGTTTCTCCGAGGGGGTTTCGAATACTATTTTCTCGGTTCTGCCTGTTTGTTTGTTCTGGTATGCTGTCTCTACTAGGCGTGTATCGTCTACTGTGAGTACTGAGCGGTATATTATATGGGTTCTTGTCTCGCTCATGCTGTGCTTGTCTAGGTCGTAGCTGTGCTGTTTCCAGAACCCGTTGTACTTGTCCCAGAACTCCCTGCATTCTCCGTGTATATGGATTGTTAGCCTGTACATGTTATCACCACTTACTGTATTAGTTTACCCGTTCTAAAAAAGAAGTGTGCTAGTATTTCTCACGTATCCTTGATACTGCGAGAGCTATTATCATCGCTAGTGCCACTATTATTACTATTAGGACTAGGGCTAGGTTCATCATTGCCCCTGTCATGTCCTTGTTGTAGCTTAGTATTGTTGCGTTGTCGCTGTACGCTATTATCGTGTATGTTGCCTTGTTGTCCAATGTGCTTATCTCTACCTTGATCTTTGAGGGAGTGTATATTAGTGGTACTAGTATCGTGGTGTTAGGGTCTACCGTGTAGCTCAGAGTATAGATTGGTGCTACCGTGTTCTTTAGTAGTGGTTGTTGGTATACCTTCACGTCTAGCCGTATGTCTCCCTGCTTATCGGTTATCGTTATGAGTAGGGCTATCTTGTTATCTCTATGCATTATGTATGGCTGTACCTGTAGCGTCTCCATAGCGTTCGTCTCCGCTAGATACATGTAGCCACTACCTATTGCTATGAGTACAAGTGCCAGTATGCATAACGCCATTATGCCTATGAACTGTAGGTCTACCTTACCCCTCATCGCTCCTCACCCAAGCTTATCTTTGCTAGTACTAGTTCAAGCACCATTACCGTAGCCCCTGCAATGATAAAGTAGGGTATTAGCGTTGCTATAGTATTCGCTATGTCTATCTGCATGAGTAGTATGTATGCCTGTATGATCACTATTACTGGTGCTAGTCTCGGCTCTTTTATCGTGAAGAGTATCAGTACTAGGAATAACGCTATCTGCTCATGTAGTGTTGTTACCAGTACTGATGCCATCTTACTACATGTTTTGGGGTATACCTGATAGTGTACTGTGAATGATGCATACGTATAGATTGCTACTGCTATGAATAACAGTATGGTTATCACTACTTGTTTCGTTGTTTTATCCATGATCCTCACCCGTGAAAAATATGAGGGAAAAATCATTGTTTTCCATACTTTAGTTCTAGGTGTCGTTTTGTCTCCTCTAGTTTTTGCATTATGAGTTTCCAGTACTCGTTTGGATGTAGGTCTCTCACGTCCCAGAGTGGCTCGTAGTGTACTATGGTTATGTGGTCGTCTGGGCATAGTAGGTAGATGTATAGGTCTACGCCGTCTATGTCTGGGTTTGGTCGTGCCTTGTGTAGTAGGATGCAGTCATTTTTCAGGCTCTTCATTGGTATCACCTTCTGGGGGTATGTGTTTTGATAGTTCTTCTAGTGCTTGTAGTTTTGCCTCTATGTTGTCTAGCCATTGTTTTGCCTCGTGTACTTCTAGCCGTATTTCTCTTATCCATTGCGTGTATGCTTGGTTTGGTACTGGTGGTAGGTCTAGTACTAGGTGGTATAGTATTTCTGATAGCTTGTTTATTGCTTCAGCCTGTGATCTGGAGAGGAATAGTGCTGTAGGTTTCACGTGTTGTTCACCTTGAAGCGTAGGTAGTTCTGTAGTATCCTGTCGTATGCTTCTCCCTGTAGTACTAGGTCTAGGAGTAGCTTCGACTTGATAGACTCTATGATGCCTGTCGCTGTGAATAACGGTATGTCTGTCTCGCTAATGATTGTCTCTAGGACGTTTGATAGTATTAGTGCACGTGTATCCCTATCGCTTATAGCGTTGATCAGACTGGCTGTATCCCTAGACATCCTAAGTATTCTCTCTATTGTGTCCCTGTACATTAGGAGCTTATCACCTATCTGCTCGATCATACCCTCTATTTTCTCATGGTTATCCATGCTTCTCACCCGCAAAAACAATTTAATTTGTACATTGGGGGATGTTTTCAATTTAAAATGGTTATTGTATGTGTTTTCAAATTTCATTGTTTGAGGCTGTGTTTTCAAAAATAGATGCTTGACTAAGTGTTTTCGATTTAAAGTGGTTTAAGAAAATGCTCTCAATATCATTTGTGGTGCTCGAATGTTTTCAATATAATCTGTTTCGAATAATTGTTTTCAAAAAGGTTTTGGGCTATATACTGGGTTTTCAGTTTTTGTTGGCTTGGGGTGTGTCTTCAAAATATATTGATTATAGTGGTGTGTTTTCAATTATTAATGTCTGATGATCCTTGTTTTCGAAGGTGAGTGGTTAACCTTGTGTTCTCGGTTTCGTCTGTTTAATGGCGTGTCCTCAATGTAAGATGTGTGGAGAACCGTGTTTTCAAGTGTAGTTGTGTCCTAGTTTTATGTTTTCATAGTATGTTGTCTGTGTGGCTGTTTTCAGAAAATGTTGTATATTTCCCTGTCTTCTAAATTGATTGGTGTACGCCCTGTTATCGTTTTTGTCTGGTTGGTGTCATGTTCTCGAAGTTATATGTTTGTGGCGGTGTTCTCGTGAATAACTGTTTGTCAAGAGAACATTGTTGGGCGGAGTGTTTTCGTTTTTACGTGCTTGATAAGATGTTCTCGAAAAATGATGGTGTGTCAAGTGTTCTCAATGAACTTTGCTGTCTTGGGTGTTTTCGTTTCAGAATGATTGTTTGCCTTGTTCTCGTTTTTCAATGTTTGTTTTTATGTTCTCTACTGGGTTGTGATCTGTATTAGCCATTTCCATGTTATGTATGGTAGTTCGTCTCTTAGTTCTGGTGGTAGTATGTATGGGTGTGATAGTGTGTCTTTGGGGTCTATCATTGTCTGGTGTAGGTGTGGCTGTTTTGCTAGTTCGTATGGTAGTATGATGTCTTGTGGTTTTATGTATTTGTGCTGTACTAGGTAGTATATTCCTACGAGCCATATATTGCCTATTATGACTCTGAGTGCGTCTCGTAGTGCTAGTTTCCATGCTCTTTTCTCTGGGTATCCCTTGCTGGTGTACTGTATTGTTTTCTTCTCTACGAATTGTTTGAGCCTAGGCATTAGCTCTAGGTGTTTGTCTAGGTGCTTGTAGCGTCTCATCATCACGTAGTTCTTGTAGAGTAGCTTTGCTGGTACGGTTGATATTTTTGCTCCATCGCTACGCTTGACTGGGATGAATAATGTGTTTATGTAGGCTGAGGGCTTGATCGCTGGTTGCTTCTTGGTGGTTACCTGTGGGGGGAATGCTACGAATAATGGTATGCTTGACTTGAGTAGTGTTGCCTGCATGTAGGCTGTGTGGTAGTATTTCTCGGCGTATTCTAGTGTTAGTCGTTTGTACTCGTTCTTGACTCTTTCCAGCTTCTGTTTCTCTAGCTGGGTGTATGGTTTGTAGGCTTCCCTTATCTCTGGTACTGTGAAGATGTAGGCTCTCTCTAGGGGCTTGGTTATGCTCTTGTATTCTTTTTCACGGTTGTAGAGTAGCCTCATGGTGTACTGGGCTAGGGCTATGTCTTGGGGGTCTACCCATGCCTTCACGTCTCTCACCCGAATATGGGTGTGGAAAAATTATTGTGTGTAGTGCTGGGGTATCTTCTGCTCTATTAGGAGAACGGTTTCTGGTATGTCTATGCCTGTCTCTAGCCGTGTTATTGATATTGTTGTTCCGTATATTCTCGCTATGCTTTCTAGGTCTCGTCTTATCAGGTCGATCATCTGTGATGGTTTCATTGGTTTCTCCTTCTCTATCTTCTCGACTATCCTGTCTAGTATGCCTAGTATCTTGTCTGCTTTCTCGTTTATGCCTCTCGGTATGTTCAGTATTCTTAGCGATAGTTTTAGTAGTGGCTCTATGAGGCTGTGTAGGTGTGGGTGCTTGGTAGCCGTGTATATGTCTAGGTATTTGAACGATATGGTCTGTAGTATTATTCCCATGTCCTCGCATAGGACGTGTGAGGCTATGAGTTCACGGGTTTCCAGTACGTGTATGAATGATGTTAGGGCTAGTGCTAGTGAGCGTACATTGTCCATGCCTACTAGCTTCTCATTGTAGTGTAGGAGGACTAGTTTCTTATGATGTATCGTTGCGTAGATGATTCCGCCTATTACGTCTCCGTTGTAGGTGTCCTTCAAGGTTAGTGCTAGGTTCTCGTCTACGATCCGTATCTTTGCCTGTGTGTTGTTGTTCACGTAGTCTATGAGGTTTTTAAGCTCTTCTACGGGGTTCAACCTCTCACCCGAAAACAGGTTGTATTGGTGTTTGATAAAAAGAGCGTGGTTAGGCTATCCTGTGCCATACGTCTTCCTTGTACTCATAGTCTATTATGTTGTCGTTGCAATCGTATAGTGGTTCTTCGTATCTTACGTGTAGGTCTCCGTTCCTGTCTGGGAATATTGATATTATTCTGCTTTCGCCGTAGTAGTACTCTAGTAGTTCTCTGATTGTCCTAGCTATTACTACTGCTGAGTCTGGGCTTGATACTAGCATGTATTTGCCTCTGTACTTATGTATGGTGTAGACATTACCGTATATGTCCTTTAGCCTGTACTTGATAATGCTGTACTCTAACATTATGCTCACCCGTAGGATGAGGGGAGAAAAAGAGGTGTTAGATTATGTGTGTTGTTTTCTTGAAGGTTATGGGTTCTATGGTTTCTACTGGGAGTTCTGATAGCTTGTCCATGATCCTGTATATTTCTTTTTCTATGCTGTTGATATAGTCTAGGTCTTCACGGTGTTCACGCATTGCTTCCTCGTAGTACTTGTCTTCGAGTATGTGCTGTATTGCTGTCCGTATTTCTCCCTCGGCTTTCTCTGGGAGTACTCCTGTGAGCTTTGCTACGGTGTCTATTATTCTGCGGTATTCTGGGGATTCCGTGATCCTTTTTAGTTGTTCCTCGGCTTTCTTCTCTGACTCGCTCTCTACCTGTCTAAGTATGTCGTCTCTTATGACTGATACGTATGTCCGTGTGTCCTGTAGTGCGTCTCTTAGTGTTTTCTCGAAGTATATTGTTGCGTGGGGCATGTGCTTGTTCATTGTGAGTATTATTACTGCGTACCTGTATGTCTCGTTGGGTATGCGGGCTAGGTAGATTTTAATGCGTGGCTTGTATCCTTCTGGTGTCTCGGCTACTATCCATAGGTGTTCTGCGTTACGCTGTATGTAGTCTAGGAGCGTGGCTATTTCTGGCTTGTATATTAGTCCTTCTGCTGTCCTCGGCAGTACTAGGTTGTATGCTAGTTGTTTGAGCTTTGTCTTGATTAGTTCTTTGAACATATTGGTTCACCATGAGTGTATTTTGTCTTTATTTGATTTATACTTTAGAATGGTGTACCCGTTTATGTATTGGTAAAAAGATTGGTGTTAGTCGTAGAGTATTACTAGTATTTTCTTGTCCTTGTACTGCTTCGGTATTGTTATGTAGAGCCTGTACTCTGTGTATTTCTTGTTCTTCGACTTCCAAGGCTTGGGCTGTCTTATCAGTAGTGGTTTGTCTGGGAGTAGCTCTAGTACTTCCTGCTTGGTTGCGGGTCTCCATTTCATGGTTACCATGCCTCGTCGTCTACGTATAT
>JAADCY010000139.1 GCA_013154205.1 Thermoproteota archaeon
CAAACGCTCTCCACATGATCGAGGGGAGGCCAGACCTTATAGTAGAGAAATGCATTAGATGTGGCACGTGCACTGTTAGATGCCCTAGATTTACACAGCTACTCATCCAGAGATACAAGTTACAGGAGAAGGCCAAAATGCTTGCTTCCCTGGTAGGTGGTGAATAATGGCTTTTCAACCTACAACAATAGATCCATCAAATCCTATAGGCTCATATGTAGGAGCCTATCTGGCTAGACCTACAGATAAAGAGATCAGGGTTAAAGGAGGAGGCACAGTAACAGCATTACTCCTTTATCTCCTCGAGAACAAGAAGATCGATGGCGTCGTAGCCGCTAAGAAGACCAAGGGGATAACGGGAGAAGTCGTCCTCGCGAGAACCAAGGAGGAAGTCCTAAGAGCAGCGGGGAATAGGTGGAGCATAGTACCCTATACGATGAAGTTGAAAGAAACACTAATGTCAGCCGATATAAGGCGTGTCGCCTTCGTGGGCCTGCCTTGCCAGGCACAGTTCCTCCGCCAAATGAAGATGTTCCCGCTTGTTGAGAGCGATTTCGCCAGTAAAATATATGTTATTATAAGCTTGTTCTGTATGGGAACATTCGCGGTTGAGAGCTTCGCCGATTATCTTGAGAGGAACTATAGGGTTCCTCTCGACAAGATAGAGAATATTGATATCGAGGGAGACTACCTAGTCATTGTCTATTCTGGTAATAAGCTCAAACTACCCATTGATTCGATCATATACCATATACAGCACGGCTGCATACTATGCCCAGACTATACAGGGGTCTTCGCAGATATTTCAGCGGGCAAATCATCCAGGGAAGGATACACTCTCCTCTTGGCTAGGAACAGGTTTGCCGACAACATAATCAGGAACGCGGCGGAGAAAGACTATATTGAGCTCATGGAGGCAACCGATGAGGAGCTTGAAGCGGTGAAGGAGAAGGCGCTGGATAAGCTGAACAGGTCTGTCAAGTATATTATGAGGATTCTCTAAAAACAGATTTATTTTTAAAAACTATATTGAGTTTAGAAGTGCTTCCTGTAGTGCTTGCGCTTTATGTGTAGCGGGTGCTCACCAGCCATCTTATAGATTGCTAGCTTTGTGCAGTCCTCGATCAGGAACCATACGATACAGTATAGCCATACGACACCTGCTAGCCATGCCGGTATTGGTGCTATTAGTCCGAATCCGTAGATTGCAACTATTGTTGCTGCTAACTTGGTGGCAATTGCTGTTATTAATAGCCATTTACCGGGCATTATCGAGTAGAACGGCCTGTGTGTTCTCGTCACGAATATTGTAAGGTGTCCTGCTACTGCTAGTTTTAGGAATATGAATGTCTGTATCATTGCTAGCTGTGTCGCCGGGTTCATATGGAAGTAGTAGATACCTATCCATAGTAGTAGGAATGATTCGATCACACCTACTGTACCTAGCGATGATGACAATGCTAGTATTAATGGTATGTTCCACTTTTCGGGCTTGTTACCAATTCTCACGTTGTCGTATGCGATGGTTAGGATTGGCAGGTCGTTTAGGAGTGCTAGTAGGATGATCTGTACTGCTGTTACTGGGTAGAAGTTGAACGCTATGATCGATAATGTGATGAAGAACAATACACGGAACGTCTCTGTGATCCTGTATACTACGTAGCTGTACATTCTCCTGAATATCTTTCTCGCTTCTACAAGTGCGTCTTTAATAACTGAGATACCTGGTGCTAGCATCACTATGTCTGCAGCTGCTCTAGCTGCATCGGTAGCGTTTGCTACAGCGATGCCTACGTCTGCCTTCTTAAGTGCTGGTGCGTCGTTAACGCCGTCTCCTGTCATCGCGACTACGTGGCCGCGCTTCTGGAGAGCGTCAACGATCATGTACTTGTGCTCTGGGAATACTTGTGCGAATCCATCTGCTTCCTCGATCATCTTCTCGGCTTCGCTTGGATGAGCCTTCTTCAGCTCATCAATGGTGTATATCTTTGTGCCGATACCCAGCATTCTCGCTATCTGTCTGGCAATTGCTATGTGGTCTCCAGTGATCATTTTGACTCTTACACCCATCTTCTTCAGGAATTTGATTGTCTCGGCAGAGTCTTCTCTCGGCGGGTCGAATAATGGTATTAATCCTACATACTCCCACTTATCCAGTGTTCCTTTCTCTGTCTTGGCTACACCAATCATACGGTAGCCTCTCTTAGCATGCTCATCAACTATCTCCATTACCTTCTTGCGTAGTTCCTCATCAGCGCCTACTAGGTTCAATATTACCTGAGGCGCACCCTTCGCTACCTTGAACTGTTTGCCGTCAGGCCCTTCTACGACGGCTTCTGTCCTCTTAATTACTGGGTCGAAAGGCGTGAACTTGACCTGCTTATACTTCTTTATCTCGTCCTTCAGCTTGAATCTTTCAAGAGCGTGGAGTACTGCTAGGTCGATCGGGTCCTTATCCTCCTCTCTCGATGCGAGTGCAGCATATAGTACTACGTCGGCAGGAGTATACTTGGGCTGCACGGGTACCGGGTCTGCTACGGTGAGCTCGTTCTTAGTTAGTGTACCTGTCTTGTCCGCACATAGTATGTCTACACCAGCCATTTCCTCGATGGCTACTAGTTTCCTAACAATGGCTTGTCTCTTGGCTAGCTCATAGGCTCCAATAGCCATTGTAATCGACAGTACTGCTGGCATTGCGGCAGGTATTGCAGCGACGACCAATACTAGGGCGAACCTTATCAGCTCCAAGATATTCGCTCCACGGTTGAGTTCGACGATAACCATTATCGCTGCTAAGATTATCGTTAGTATTATTAGGAAGTCTCCGATCCTGATGATGAGTTTCTGATACCTGCTAACGGTCTTTGCTCTCTGGACCAGCTGTACTGTCTTGCCGAAGTACGTGTGCAGTCCCGTGGCTACCACTACACCGGTCATTTCACCGCGTTTCACAAGGCTTCCCGAGAAAGCCACGTCTCCGACATGCTTCTCTACAGGCAGTGATTCTCCCGTCAAGACGGATTCGTCTACTAGTAGGTAATCTCCCTCGATAAGCTTGATATCAGCGGGTATGATGTCTCCGATCCTAACCCTGATAATGTCTCCTGGCACTAGTTCTCTCGCAGGTATGATCTTCCACTCACCATCTCTCAGAACTCTCGCTGTCTGGCTCAGCTTCTGCTTCAGGTACTCGAGAATGTTCTCCGCCTTGTGCTCCTGCCAGAACCCGATGATACCGTTTATCAGTAGCATCGCAACGATTATCCAGAAGTCCTCCCAGTGGTGGATGAGCGCTGACAGTATGGCTGCAGCCTCGATCATCCATGGTATTGGTCCCCAGAAGTAGCTGAGGAACTTGATTATCGGATGTACTTTTTTCTCGGGTATCTCGTTGGGGCCGACGATCTTTAATCTGCGCTTGGCTTCTTCTGTAGATAATCCCTTCTTCGGATCTACTCCTAGCCTCTTAAGTACTTCTTCGGGCGGGAGCTTCT
Organism: Thermoproteota archaeon; assembly: GCA_013154205.1. Lineage (GTDB taxonomy): Archaea > Thermoproteota > Thermoprotei_A > Sulfolobales > Desulfurococcaceae > JAADCY01. Next base: position 3,495 of record JAADCY010000139.1, read on the forward strand.
TTACCTCCTCGGGTGATAACAGTAGTTTCTCTTTCTCAGCCATCCCTGATCACCGTGCCTCACAGTTTTCCATTTCTAAATCTATTTCCATAATTATTGTTGTTGAAAGATAAATAGTTTATTTCAGGAATGAATAATTTCTTTCATTCGCAGACAATTTTTAAAACTGTTTAGCCTGTTATAGCTCCTTATAAATTATTAAGGAGAACCCATAGATTTTATGGAGTCTTATAAATCTTTATAATCTGTGTATACACATATATGAAACCCACTTATGTGTTAGTAACGACATGTAATTATCTGGGAAAACATGTTTAGAAGGATAAAACCATACATCTTACAAGAACCAGTAGAAAGAAGCCAGGGACCCGTGGTGCCCGCGATAGGGGATGTAGTGATCAAACTAGTTGGTGTAAAGAAAATATACGTCACAGGAACCGTGAAGACATGGGGGCTTAGAGGAGTAGATCTAGAAGTGTACAAGGGCGAGTTCGTATCAATTATGGGGCCTAGCGGCAGCGGTAAATCAACGCTTCTAAACATGATGGGACTCCTCGACAAGCCGACCGAGGGGAAGATAATAATAGATGGCCGTAATGCTGCCGAACTATCATCCAAAGAGCTAGCTTATCTTAGAAATAGGAAAATAGGGTTCGTATTCCAGTCTTTCAACCTGATAAATCGCTACACCGTACTCGAGAACATAGAGTTGCCCCTCGTTGTCAGAAGTATTCCACGCAGGATCAGGATCGAGAAAGCCAAGAAAGCATTACTGATGGCCGGCGGAGACTTATCATGGCTGCCGAAGAGACCCATACAGCTCAGCGGCGGACAACAACAGAGAGTCGCGATAGCGAGAGCGCTCGTCGGTGACCCGGAGATAATACTCGCCGACGAGCCAACAGGCAACCTTGATAGAGCTAGTTCTAGAGCTGTAATAGAGACTTTTACAAGGCTAAACAAACAGGGCCAGACAATCATAATGGTAACACACGATCCCGAGGTCGCTAATTGCACTGAAAAAATATACTTGCTCAGAGACGGGCGGATAATAGGGGTTAAAGAACCAGATTTTGACAAATGCATCTTAAAAACTGTGCCGCCCGCAAAGAAATGATTTATTTTTCCCTTATAAGGATGTAATATATCGGAAAATATATCGGAAAACGAAATAGGTGAACAAAAGTGCGCCACATAACCCGTGTTTCGGCCGCGTTACTCCTACTAGCAATACTCCTCCAGACATTATCAATAATAGGAATTATCACATACTCGGCTTCCCAGCCCTATTTCCAGCTCGTAGGTACAAGTTTCAGGTCGAGAACAGGGGGAAATGTTTATCCTGGAAGCCAGAACGCTGTTTTAAACGCGGATTTCATGTTTAACGGTACACAGAATGCTACACAGGTATTTGCATGCATCGTTTCAGCACCCAGCGGTTTCAGCTTCCAGGACTCGTGCAGCCCAGCATACAATTACAACAATAAAATAGTATCATCAGTCGCCCCAGGAGAAGTCATAAGGTTCCACTACATAGTAGACGTTAACCGTACGGTTCAGCCAGGCAACTACACGATCGAGCTGAATATAACATACTACTATAACCTAACACTCTACTATCAATTAGCAAACATAACTGTAACAGTCCACCAGTATCCCCCATTAACGATACGAATAGTGGATACTTACTGGTCTCCCGACGGATATCCAGGCGAGACAAGCGCATCACTAAACATAGTCTTCGAGAACACAGCTGATTCAACAATAAGTCAGGCAGAGGTCAAAGCAATCCTGAACGCACCAGTAGAGCCTACACATCCCCGGACGACCATAAGGAACGTATCGCCACACACAAGATCAGTTATAACATTCAATAATATATTCATAAAGCCTGAAGCCTCGCCGGGCAATTATACAGGAACAATAACCATTAACGCCGAGATGAGCACGAGCGACGGTGTAACATATAATGCGACAACAACTGTTAACATAACATTCCAGATCCAGAGCCCACCACCAGTAGATCTGAAAGTCCTAGACTACGGCTTCGCCGGCGACTATCCCGGACCCGGTGCGAGAAATGTACAGTTATACCTGAAGATACAGAACCGTGACAGGGCAACAATACAATCAATCGTAGCCAACATTATGCTTACAAATGCGTACTTCATGAATGGAAGCATCTATGGCGTAACAACCGTCAATGGACCAATAAACTATGGTGGCGTGTTCACAATAACGTCGCCACGCCTAGTCATACCTCCCAACCAGACATACGTGCTAGCAATATATGATCTCGACATGCTCCTATCCTATAGCGGCTCAACATACTGGGTACACGTACGATACGTTCTCGTATACCAGATAAACAATATGCCATACGATATCCACATACTCTACACTCATTGGGGCAATGGACAAGTATATCCTGGATCGACGGGGCAGTCCCTAGTAATAGGTATAGAGAACCTGATGCGGGCAAGAATAGAGGGTGCAGAAGCAGTTCTCCAACTACCCAACAACACGTTCTATCCGGGAAAAATATATCTCGACAACGTAGCCCTCACACCTGGATCGGTTACTAGGCTGAGCTTCAACGGGATCAACATAGATAGAAATGCGCGTCCAGGAAACTACACGTGCAACCTAACTATTAAGGGGCTCCTAGTAGACACTGATGGCTCATACCGCCCGATAACCATAAGCTACACATTAATAGTTACCATATCAGAGCCCAATACAAGCAATATCCTGGAGCTCATAACCTATCGCTGGCTAACAGGGAAAGCATACCCCTCAATGAACAATACTGGCATCGAGGCTCTCCTACAAGTAATACGTAACGCTGAATTAAGAAACCTAGTAGCAACAATAGTTTTACCAAAAGGAATATGGGCAGAAACAACCGCCAGACACAACGAGACATTAACGCTGAACGGACCATACGGCTACGGCTCAATAATACCTCTCAGATTCACCAGTATAAGCATCGACAAGAACGTCTTCGGCAACATCTATGTAGCAATAGAACTATCCGGAATAGCAGTAATAAACGGGGCAAACACATGGGTGAACAAGACCTATATCCTAAAACTCGTCGTCCAGCCACCCAATAACATACTGGAAATAGTGAGCGCCCATTGGGGCACAGGAAAAGCTTATCCCTGGACAGCCCAGGCAAGCATACAGGTGCTAACACGTATTAGCGACGACATAACGGTTGACAGGCTCTCCGCAGAGATAATCTATCCAACAGGCATAACATCAATCCATACCGGAAAACCCTATGATGTATGGTATACAAATACGCCTCACCAGTACGGAGACATAATACCAGTACAGTTTACAGGCATAAAGATCAATGGACTGAGCCCTGGAAACTACAGCTTCAAGATAATATATACAGGAACAATAACCGTTAACGGAGGCACAGCCTACTTCCAGATAAATAAGACCGTAACACTAGTAATAAGCGAGCCATCCCTAAACATAAAACTAGTCAATGCAGAATGGAACATACCAGACCCATCCCATGTAATGGATAATGCCGGGATAAACATACTATTATACGATAACCAGACAGGCACAATAACACAGCTCAAAGCAAAACTACTCCTACCAAAAGACACAGCCAGCCTGGACGGGAAGAGCTATATTATTAGAACCATGACAACAACGATCAACTATGCACAGGCCTTCAGCCTATCCTTCACAGGCATAAGAGTCAACACAACAATGAACAAGCTCTCCTTCACCCTACAATTATCAGCAAGAATAGATGATTCCGGAACAATATACGTGCTAAACAAGACAATCACGTTCACTCTCGACATAAAACAAGCAAATAAGACATTCATATTATCACGTATAGCTACAACATATAACGGACAGCCAGCACCACTACTACCAACAGCCAAAGACGTAGCGTTGACAATAACGCTCCTAAACATTAGAAGCTATACCGTTAACAGTCTAGTAGCAGAACTATTCCTTCCCCAAGGACTCAGCACCATAGGCTACAATAAAGCCATAGCAGGACCAGTATCTCCTGGATCACAGGTATCCTTGACCTACAGGCTCAATGTCCAAAACCTAAAACCAGGAATTTACAAGGCAGAGCTAAAACTATTGTTTACAAGGACAAATAATGGAGCAGTTATAACGCAGACACAGATAATCAAAGTCTACCTAGTCATCGATAACCCCGAAAAATATGCACCAAGACTGGAAATAATAGATGCGCACTGGGGAACAGCAGCACCAACATACGTCTATCCCGGAATGAGAGACGAGCCAGCGTCGATAACAATAGTAAACAATGGACAGTACCCGGCATACAATGTCAGACTAGAGATAAGCTCCTATAACGCGTTCCCGATGGACAAAGAGATCTATGTAGCGACAACCATAGCTCCAGGGGCATCTGTTAGAACGGTCGCCTATTTCGATCTGGGCACAAGTAAGCCTGGCCCTGTCCCCTTAAACTTTACTGTGAAATACCAGATCAGAATCTACGGTGCAGACATAGACGCTGTCTATACGGCGAACTGGAGACTATTCGTTACAAGGCCGGAGACAATGATCAATAATACAGAAATATATCTTATCAGTGCAGGATGGAGGAATAACTGGCCCGTCTATCCCGGCACAAAGAACGCTGAATATACATTCACGGTGGCGAACCTCCTACCATACACGGTCGAGGGAGTACTAGCCAAACTAATAGTACCAAAGCAGTTCCAGCCACACACAAACTATTCATTGACAACCTATATCGCGGGCCCGATTAACTCCCTCCAAACAATAACTGGGAGCTTCAGACTAGACGTCAAGGGAGAGCCAGGTGTTTACAAAGCATATCTAGAGATAACCTACTACATGGCCAGCGGAGGCCCAGGCCTTAGGAAAACAGTAGTCATACCACTAACTATATCAATAAGTGATCCTAGCACGGCTGTCACGGTCTTGACGTACGGATGGCAGTCCGGGCAGCCCACCCTAGACATGAAGGGCGCCAAATACTACGTAGTCATTAGAAACAACGAGATACCACAGATACAGTACCCCATCCTATATGTTAAGCTCCCTAGAGGAATCTATTACGCCTACGATAACTCCAGCATAGCTAGAGCTTCAGCATCAGCCGCAATAATACCTCAGACCCCCAGCACATCCATGGCAAGCCAGCCGAGCGTTGAACAAATACTGAAACTTATCTCGAGCCAGACACAGAGAACAACCGTCACAACTACAACTAAGGGCGCACTAATATCCTTCATAATACCATTAAACCTATGCTTAAAACATCCCGGAAAATACATGGTCGACGCGAACCTATCCTACATTGATCCGTGGGGCAGCCAATACAATCTAACCATTAAGTTCCCAATACTGGTGGAGGGTAAACCCGCTAAACTAGGAATAACTGCTAGTCCGATGATAATCTTCCATAATGGAACCACATGGTTCACGCTAAGCCTAAACAATACTTCTCCATCACCAATATACAATGTCTATATCATATTAGCACCAATGGCGCCGCTTGCACTACCAATAGATAACATCAAATACATACCTGTCATAGGTCCGGGTAGACAGGTAAACATAACCTATAGGCTAGTCTATAACCCGATGAACATGATAACCTATGGCGGAGGAACACCTGTATCGTATGCATCAATACCCTTCAAGATAGCAATAATATATCGTGACGCGACAGGAGCCCTCGACATATACAATACTACGATCTCGTCACAGGTAAAGCCATTCATAGACATAGGGATAAGCAGTGATACAAAGGCAAAATACAGTAGCGGAACCCTATCAGTCTCAGGAGTATTGATAAACTATGGTATAACACAGGCGAGAAGCGTAGATGTGACAATAATCTACGGCAACGAGAAAGCATCCAATTTCGTCGGCGACATCGATGCGGCGAGCCAGATGGCCTTCAAAGTAACACTCCACACCCCGAGGCTGACCGGGAGAACGGTTACACTAGAGATCACCTATAGGGACATGTACAACAATCTCTATTTCAAGACCTACACGCTACCCATAGAGGTTGAAAACGCTACATCGCTCCAGCCAGCACAAGCAACAAGCACTGGCCAGCCAACACTAATGCATTACCTCATAATAGGCATGGTAGCCGCATTCCTGATCGGAGTATTCATCCTTATCTATAGGTTCTCACGCCGCCATGCAAAGAAACTAGGTATATAACAGGCCCTATAAGGGAGCAGTAATGCTGATAACAGATGTTTTAAGACTGGCATCAAAGGCTTTATCGGAGAAGAAGACAAGGGCAATACTCACAATAATAGGGATAATGATAGGACCTATGGCACTAGTAATGATCAATGGCGTCGTATCAGGCTATAGCAACTACATACTCCAACAAATAAAAGGCCTAGGGGAAAACCTGATAGTTGTCACACCCAAGCAGAACTTCAAGCTAGGTGAAGCCGACCTAAACTATATCAAATCGCTCCCCGGAGTAGCGGATGCAACCCCGTTCTACTCCACACAAGGAGAAGTACGTGTCGGGACGCAGAAGAAAACCGTATTCATATATGCCGTATCTTATTCTTTCCTCTTCAAAGCAATACCGAGCCTAAAAATAGGAGAGGGAAGCATACCCGCCGATAGCGATATATCAAAGTGCATCATAGGGCACGACATAGCCTATACTAGCCTAGGGACACGAGCATATAGCGTAGGAGACGTAATAACAATCCAGATCTACAAGGTTAAGAGCGGCGGCAAAATCCAGATCAAGCACGTAGCATTCCTAGTGGAAGGCATCCTCAAGAAATATGGTGGAGCAGCCTTCCTAAACCCTGACCAGACAATATTCATCAGTATGGAGGCGGCCAAGAGGATAATAGGGATAAACCAATGGTCAGGCATACTAATACTCGCGAAGAGCCCTACGCTGGTCAACAATATCACTGAAACCCTTAAGCAAAGCTATGGAGGAAACATAGACATTGTCTCCTTCCTAGCAATAGCACAGATAACATCATCAATCACAGGAGCAATAAACTTCATGACTTTCGCGGCAAGCCTAGCAGCGTTCGCAGTCGCAATAGCTGGCGTTGCGGCTACCATGATAACCTCTGTGATCGAGAGGACTAAGGAGATCGGTGTCATGAAAGCACTTGGTTTCACCGACGGACAGGTATTGTTGCTCATCATAGCAGAGGGTATAGTTATGAGCTTGATAGGGGGAGTAATAGGTGTATCGCTGGGAATAGCTGGTGCTTATGCACTAGCATCAAGAGGAATGGTCATACATGCAGGTACAACTTCAATACTTATAAAGGCAAGCCCAGCTATATCGCCGGAGTTCATAGGTTTCACGATGGCAATGACGATAATGATAGGTATTGTTGGAAGCATATTCCCAGCATACAGGGCGGCCAAAATACCTCCTGCAGTGGCTTTAAGATACGAGTAAATCTAATTGACAAAGATTATTTTAAGAGGATTATATATATTGATCTGAAGCCGATAATGCGGTATCTATGTTTTTATGTTTACAGCATGTACAGACACCTAGACGGTGGTCTCGTTGCGGGGCATAATGAGTGTTTACGCAAAATACCGTGGAATAATACGGCTACTGATACTGTATGTTCTAAGAGAAAAACCACTACATGGCTACGGTATCATGAAAGAGCTAAAAGAGATCATGGGTAAAATGCCTGGCCCCGGAAACATTTACCCGCAGATCAGATACTTGCTTAGAAGAAACTATATCGAGATTCATGAAGAAATACAGGAGGGTAGACGCCGAAAAGTCTACAGGATTACAGAGAAAGGATTGAAATACCTTGAAGAAAACATGGACAGGGTTAATGAAGCGATCGACGTGTTCTCCAGGCTGAAATGCCTGTTTGATTATGGTTTCAGAGAGATAATGGCGGAACTATGGGTCTTGATCAAAGTATGGGATAAGGTATCCGAAGAAGACAAGGAAAGAGTAAAAGAGCTAATAGCGTGTATGAAGGAAGAGCTTGCAAAAATACTGGTAAAATATACGCGTGAGACCAAGTCTTCGTCTTAGGGTATTGGAGGAGTTACCTGTTTCGGAAAAATTCTAGCGAACAGGATTGAATAAACTTTGTTTTATTAACCCATAACAATCAGCATAAATGCTAGGCTACTCGTTCCAATTATATCGGCGAGACTTGTCAGTATAGGTGCTAACGTATTATCTGGATCGATTCCTGCTTTGAAACTAATCATAGCAGCATAGTAGGTCAGCACCGTTATGATCACTGTAAGCATCATTCCAGCCGACATGACGATCTCCATTACTTTAAGTCCCCAAGCAATTGATGCCCCTCTCGATACAGCTACTGCGAAGCCGAAAATGCTTAGTGAGCCAAATATTATCAGTGCATGTATCATGTTCAGTAGAACCTGTTTCAGAGTCCATGAATCTGTAGGTAGCCATTTTATCTTGATAGAGCCTAGATGGAGATTTGTTGAAAGCCTTGACGAAAACCTGCACGCTATAGCTCCACCGTCTTCTAGGAAAGCAGGGATAACGGCAAGTATTCCGATACCTTTAACAATATTATTGATGTTTGTCATTAAGATAACTCCGGCTAACATGCTCATACTAGTGGAAAACATTATGATCG
>JAADCY010000182.1 GCA_013154205.1 Thermoproteota archaeon
CTAAGCACAGGATAATGCTTGCCAAGAAGATCCCCGAGCTGAAAAGACTCGCCGAGACCGGAAAACTCATCATACACATAGTCCTCCACCTACCAAGAAGAATAGATATTTCACCCGAGACCGAGATAAACCAGATCATAAGGCGCGAGCTAGGAGACATGGAGAAACTATACATAACATGGACCCGGAGATACATCGGGGAAGAAGACGAGGAGAAACTCGAAGAACAACTAGAGAAGCAAGACCCGAGAGAAATAGAGCGTAGCGTAGTATCCCTGATCCTCGCTGATAATAAGGAGCCCCGCGACGAACACTTGGAGCTAGCCGACACGATAATAATGCTGAAGAATATGCTGGCACAGGAAAACTATGCCAACGCGCAGGAAATCATAGAAGAATTATCAAAACATAACTACTGGTTGACAAGGATAAGGCTCCCACAGATCAAGACAGTCACGACAACCAAGACCACAACAACCAGCAAACCACAACCAAGGAGAACAACTAGGCCTAGAAAACCATTTAGGCTAGACGAGTTCCTACGCGGAGGATAAGAACCATGAGGACAAACTATACGATCAAAAGAGTAGTCCTCAAGAACTTCATAAGCCATCGAGACACAACAATAGATTTCGACCATGGAGTGACAGTGCTGATAGGCCCTAACGGGGCAGGCAAGACAAGCATCCTCGAAGCAATATACTTCGCCCTAACCGGGAAGGGGTGGAGAGCTCAGCGTAGGAAGAAAGACCTGATCAATTCTAGTGCGAGAGAAGCAGTAGTAGAAATATTCATGAAGATAGGGGACAACGAAGAACTCTACATAAAGAGAAAAATACCCGGGACACCAGCTGACACGATCCTTCAGATCAGGAGGAACGGGAAAACCATAGACACGGCAAGAGGAGAAGCGCAAGTCAACAACAAGATAAAGGAAATCCTAGGACTCGACCCTGAGAAGCTCAGGACAATAGCTATAATACCACAAGGAGGAATAACAAGGCTCTTCACCACACTAACACCCAGCGAGAGAAAGAAGATCATAGACACGCTCCTTGGAATTGATGATTACGAGAAAGCCTATCAGAACCTGGCTGAACTACCCGTCAAAGCACCCAAAGAACTAGCATCAATAGGATTAACAACACTAACACCGCGCCAATCAACGATCAAGAACCTCGAGAAATACTTGTCAGAGACACTGCCGAGAGAAACAAGGGAAACTATGGAGCAGCGGGAGAAGCTTGAAAGAGAAATACAGGATATCGACAAGGAGATCAAGGAGGCCGCGGAGAGGTTCAAGGAGATTACAGAACAGCTGGATAATATAACAAAAGAGATCGAGGAGCTCGAACAGGCTAGAATAAAATACGAAAGACTACTAGCCAAGAAAGAAGCGCTCACCCACGACATAGAAGACATACATAACAAGATAGAAGAATACATGGACAAATTATCAAAAATAACGGAAGAGCTCGAGAAAAAGAGCTTCATTGAAGAACTCCTAGAAGCTGAGAAAGACTATGCCGAATACAAGCACAAGAAATTAAGACTCGGAGAGCTCAGAGAGAGAATGAAGAGCATCGAGGAAGAGATCGCCAAGCTCGAACCCATAAGGAAGAAACTAGAAGAATTATCATCCAAGATAAAGAAGCCCCTGGAACAACTTGAGAAAGACTATAAGGAAAAGAAAGCCCAGCTCGAAGAAAAGAAGAAATCACTAGAAGAGATCAATAGAGAACTAGAACATCTGGGGAGAGAAGAAGCAGGACTAGCCAGAGAAGTAGAGAATATCGAGAAAGAAATAAATGAGTTCATCAAAGAAGCGGAAGCATATCTAGGAATAAAGGATGAATCCCCAGAAACGCTCGTCCAGAAAATACATGGAGAAATAGAGAAACTCGATAACGAATACACTCGGCTCAACAATGAGATCAAGGAGCTCGAGAAAAAGATCGGTAGACTAGAAGCCGATAAGAAGAGAGAACAAGAAAAACTCGAAATACTCACAAAGACAGGAGAAGGAAGATGCCCATTATGCGGTCAGCCCCTGACAGAGACACATAGAAAGAAGATCATAGAGGAGACAAAAAGAAATCTCAAACTCATAGAATCAGAGCTAACAAGACTCCACGAAGAGAAAAAGAAGCTCGAGGAAAAACTAGGGAGGCTTGAACAACTTATCGAGAAAACAAGGAGCCTAGCCGCAAAGACGGATCATGTGAGAATACTCCTAGAAAAACTAGAGAAGACTAGGCCGCGGCTCGAAGAACTAAGGAGAAGTATCCATGAGAAGGCTAGGCGCAAGGAAGGCTTGGAGAAGGAGATCAAGGATTTAGAGACCACGTTAGATGAATTAAATAGGATGATCAATGATGCTAAGATATATAATGATCTAGTTAAACTGACGCCTCCAGAGAAGCTTGACGAACTAAACACTATGAAAACAGATATTGAGACAGAGATCGAGGAGCTGAATAAGTGGATAGAGGGATTCGAGGAAAGAATCAAGAACCTTGTAAAAGCAGAGACAATCGATTATGAAGAACTATTTTCAAGGGCAAGAAAAGCCTATGATATCCTCGTAATGCTGGCTGGTCAGAGAGAGGAACTAGAAAAGACGATTGAGAAGCTTAGAGCCGAAGAGAAGCAGAAACAAGATATGCTCAGAGAAATAGACGAGGAGCTTTCAAAACTCTATAAACAAGTCGAGAAACTCGATGAGCTAAAGAAGCATAGAGAAGAGCTCGAGAAGAAACGCGATGAGCTTTCCCGGAGAGAAGCCGAGCTCAAAGCTAAGAAAGAATCGTTGGCAGAGAGGATCAAGGAGCTAGATGAGAGGCTGGAAGAACTACGTGCTCGTGAGAAAGCCGTTAGAGAAGCACTGTATAGGCTCAAGATACTCATGTGGATCAGGGATAACATACTCCATAGAGACAAAGCACCTGCGCTCCTACGCCGCCGCTACACAAAGCTCATCGAAGCACTTATGCGTAAACTGATAAAGACCTTTGAGCTAGGATACAATGATGTAAGTATTGATGATGATTTCAACGTCTACCTAAAAGCGCCCGGGTCAAGGACACCTATCGAGATAGCTCGTCTTAGTGGCGGGGAAAAAGTCGTAGTGAGCCTTGTCGCCATGCTGGCACTCCACAAGGTTGTTGGTAGCGATAAACTAGGATTCCTGATCCTTGATGAGCCCACAGAGTTCCTCGACGATGAGAGACGCCGGAAACTAATAGATCTATTGAAGAAATTCGGTGGTGGAGAAGTCATCAAGCAATTGATCATCGTAACCCATGACGAGGAGATCAAGGAGGCCGCGGAGATGCTCTACCGTGTCTATAAAGTTGATGGTTATTCGCGGGTTGAGAAAATGGAGATAGGTGAGTAGCTGTGTCCGAGACCCTGATCTACGAGGCGCTCGATAGGCGTAGAGAAGAGATCCTGGGAAAACTAAGAAAGATAAACTTTGATGCCCTCGAAGAACACGTCTATAGGTACTGGAACAATTATGTTCCCGCTGAGACCGAGATCAGCGGGCTAGCAGCTATTGATGGTGGGGAAGGAAGGAGGGAGTTCTTCGGCTACACCCTGTATATTGTCTCGGGAGTATCCATAGTGTATAAGTCGAGGGCGAAACAATACGGGTTCGTCGATATAGATATACTGCACCCGCCCAGTATAGGGGAGAGGATCAGTCTTTTCAGGGAAATCCTTGAGGGTAGAGCAGGATTAATGGCCTCAAGGGAAGCAGAGACCTTATTCCTGGATGGAAGCCTCCGCTCTATAATGATAGCTCCAAGGCCTCTCCGCGAAGAAACCATGCCGGAAACAATAGCTAAGGCGAGAGAGATCTTCGGTGATAATGTTTTTGAAGACCTCGAGATGAACGTGCTCGATAAACTATACGATTATGAAAGCACTTGGTATAACCCGATAATAAGCCATAGCTTCATGAAAGAAAAATGCTTGACGGACAAACATAATGATGCGATCATACTTATCGAATATATAGAGAAGCTCATCATCTATAGGGAGCTCCTCAGGAAGATGAAGAAACGGGAGAACACACTGGTCTACGTATCGAAGAGAAGCCGGGCGCAGAACTACTTCAAAGACGTAGGCGAAGACATACTCCCTCCTGGAACTCCTCTGCCCAGCGATATAGTGTTGTTCCAGTGGTTCACCCGAGAGCCAGGCTATAGTACACCGATAATACCAGAGGACATGGAGGAGAGGAGCAGGAGATTCAAAGCAATGCCTGGTGTCATAGGGCTACGTGAATTCTATGACGGTATGAAGATAGCGATCACTTATGTCAGGCTCGTCGAAGACGGCCCCCTCCTAAAGCTTGAAATACCCGTTTTCGGGTGGAAGGGCGAGCTAGAAGAACTCGTTAAACAGGTCATCAATAAACTATATGCTTCCTCATCCCCAAGCGACGGATACCCCTACCCCTTGATAGAGGCGGATAAACAGGCGAAGATCCCCCGGGCCGTAGTTGATAATGTGGCCCAGCTCCTAGGTTTATCCCCTGTTCCAAGCGGGAGAGAGGTGCTCGGAGAATGGCGTTAGAACCCCTAGGTCTCGTCGTAGGGGAGGCCAGAAACATAGAGATATCATTCACGGCCAATAGGCCTCCCCAGGTCGGAGAATACATTATTGTCGAGTACCCGAAGACTAGATGTTACGAGGATATGGAGTGTAACTATGTATTAGGGATTGTCGAGGCAAGCCTCATAGGAAACCCAATGATGAACAATCTATCCGTGAAGCCAGACCATGTCGAGAAAGCCCTCCAGTTCGGTGCAGACCGCCATATCTACATGGTTGGACAAGCCCGTCTCCTATCATGGGTTGAGCCCCTGGCTAAAAGGAAGGTCCTCTATGCCCCGAAACACCCGCCAATGCCTGGTGCTAAGGTGTATAGGGCGGATGATGAGACCTTACAAGAAGTATTCAGTTGTAGGAAGGAGAACAGGTGTATACCGATCGGGAGGCTCGTAAATCATCCGAACGTCAAGGTAAACATAGATGTTAATGCGATCATGAGTAGACACCTAGCAATACTAGCGGTAACAGGTGCTGGTAAATCAAATACCGTGGGTGTACTTCTGGACAGGATAGCAAATGATCTCAACGGAACAGCCCTCGTGATAGACATGCACAATGAGTACGGAAACATAGCCGGGCCCAAGACGAAGAAGCTCGCACCGAGACTAAACCCTGCAAGTCTAAGCGTCTGGGAATATTACGCATTACTAGGCTTGGACGAGAAAGCCTCTAAGCAGCGCATGTACCTGGCAAGAGCCTATGACGAAGTCACGAAGGACAAGGATTATCTCAAGCACCCGGAGAAATTCATTCCAAAACTAAGAGAAGTCCTCGAGAGGTATGCTGCGAATAAGACATATGCTGGTGATAAAAGATCCATTATAGACGTTATTAACAAGCTCGACGACCTCATGAGGAGATACGGTGATACAGTACTCTCGCCCGAAGCACCGATCAATATCGAGTCCTACGTAGAGCCCGGAATGATCAATGTACTACAGCTAGGCAGCGTAGACGAGGACGTAGCCGATGCCGTGACTTATCACTACCTAAACAGTCTCCTGACTAGGAGGAAAGAATACGTTACATCAAAGGGTGGATCAGGCTATCCCGTCCCAATACTCATAGTTATCGAGGAAGCACACATACTTATACCCCGTGATAGGAGGACCTTGACGAAATCTGTTGCCGCGAGAATAGCTCGTGAAGGAAGGAAATTCGGTGTAGGATTAACTCTCGTCAGTCAGAGGCCTAAGAATATTGATGAAGACGCGTTGAGCCAGACAAACAATAAGATTATCTTGAAGCTGGTATCGCCGGAGGATCTAAGATATGTTCAGAGGGCAAGCGAAACGCTGAGCGACGAGCTACTAGATATGCTCCCGGCACTAAACGTTGGAGAAGCCGTCTTGCTGGGCATGATGATACCTGTACCAGCAATAGTTAAGATCGACAAGCACGAGCGTAAGACGGAGGGAGGGGATATAGATGCTGTCGGTGAGTGGAGCAAGTACGCTGGAGAAGATGTTAAAGAAAGTAGGAATGAACTGGATGGCTATGATGACTTCATAATGACGTAAAACACTTTACTCTTCTTTTTCGCTTGTCCTCAGTATAAAGGGGTTCTTGAATATCTCTGATAGCTTAACAACACTTGTTTCTCCGGACTTGACACTGTGCATAACTATTGTTATGTCGGGATTGAACTCTGCCAGTACTTGGCGGCATGCACCGCACGGTGGTATAGGGTGGTCTAGATCTGTCACGATGGCTATTGCTATCGGTTTTCTCTCACCGTTTGAAACCATTGATGCTATAGCGCTTCGCTCAGCACATATTGTTAAACCATAGCTAGAGTTCTCCACGTTAACGCCATAGTATATGCTGCCCTGATCAGTCAGCACGGCTGCTGCGACATGGATATTGCTGTATGGCGCATAGCTGTAAGGTAGGTGTTTCTTCGCCTCTTGTATGAGGAACTTGTACTCCATCCCCGACTGCACCGATTGATAATATTTATCTCACATGAAAACACTGGGTTAAGCCGTGGGTCTTTAACCCTTTCGTCCAGAAACGATCCTCCACAGCCTCGTCAAGAGGATTGGAGTCAATATGCTGGTTACATATATCAGTATGATAACGCCTGCGACAACCTCATCGCTCAGCACGCCGTAAGCTAGTCCTAGGCTCGTAATAACCAGTGCTACCTCGGCACGGGGTATCATCCCTACTCCTGTGAACAGAGATTCCGCGATGCTTAAACCACTGAGTTTCGCGGCGAGCCCACAGCCGATGATCTTGCTAGCTATTGCTACCACTACTATGACTATGATCGGGACTAGATACTCGAGATGTGTCAGGTAAGGCTTGATGTCAATCATTGCCGCGGATAATACGAAGAATATGCTGGAGAAAATATTCGGTATGAGGCTGAACCTCTCGATCACCGCTCTGGCTCCGCGGACTTCGCTGAATGCTAGGCCTACAGCATACGCTCCGACCACGAGGCTTAGGTTTACCTTGACGCTGGCCCATGCGACTATGAGTGTTATCGCGAAGAGTATTGATATTATTGTGTCTTGGAGATGCCCTAGTCTCGTAAGCCATCTCCATATCCCAGCGCTACTCCTGTGTAGGGCTAGTATAAGGAATACATAGAAGGCTATAGCTACACCAGCCGTGACGAGTAGATCCTCTATTCTAGCTCCTCCACTACTAACCATGGCCACGGTCAATCCGAGGACGATCAAGCCACCAACATCGTCAAGAACTGCTGCACCTAGTATTGATGAAGCTATAGGATGAGCTATGGCGCCTATATCCGATAATACCTTAACAGTCAAACCAACACTTGTCGCTGTGAGCACTGCTCCGAGGAATAAACATGTAGGCTGGGGATAGCCGAGGAGGAAGCCAGCGGCATATCCCATGAAGAAAGACGATAGTATTCCTCCAAAAGCTATCCAGAAACTATGGTGGAGGCTACGCATAAACTCGGTGAACTTAGTCTCCATGCCTGCCAGGAAGAGAAGGCTTATGATACCTATCCATTTAAGCAGGTCTAATTCCTCAACGATATTGGGTGTTAGGATATCAAGAATGCTCGGCCCCAGCACTATGCCCGCCAAGATATCTCCGAGAACAGGGGGGTAGCCTTTCCAGCTGATCAGTTCCTCGAACAGCTTTGCAACAACAATTATCACAGCAAGAGCCAGCAATAGATCAGCTACCGCTGCCTCGCTAGCCACTACTACTTCCCCGCATGCTTGACGTGTTTCTCATAATAGTATGCGGCCAGATAAGATATAAGGCCAGCCACACTATCCTCCACATCTCCCGGGATCCCGAGCGATTCTACACCCCTGCGTACACTTAGGTCTTCCCTCAAATAAACAGATAGGTCCCCAGTATACATCATATAGGTCAGCTTAGCTGTCCATGGACCGACGCCTTTGATCCCCATAAGGATCTCGATGGCTTCGTCCCTACTCGCACTAGTTAGCATGCTGGGCGTTATCTCTCCGCGAATAAATAGATCGGCAGCGCCTACTAGGTATGATGCTTTCCTCCAGCTAAGGCCATATCCACGAAGCCTTTCTTCTCCAGCCTCCCTGATCTCCCGGGGCCCCGGGAATCCGTAGAAAACACTATCCCCTACAACCACGCGGGATCCAAGGTTCTCTACTAGTCTTGAAGTTATCAGAAGGGCTTGGCGGAGCCCTATGTTCTGCCCTATAATATTTTTGACCAGTGCTTCCCAGAGACTAGGCGTTAATCCTGGACGTAAGCCGGGGTATTCTTGGATCAGGTTTTTCATTTTCGGCGCGTATTTTAGGAGGGTCTCTATGTCCGGGTATTTGTAATGTGTATTATAGATGTGTTTTATCATCTCAACGGCTTTATCGGGATCACCCATGTAGATCTTGATCTTTATCACTGGTTTCCAAGGCTCACCTCTAAAATACACAGTATAAGCTATCTGTTCATTATCTATGTGTAATAGTCTGCGGCAGGAATGGGTTCTCGGGTCATATATGCAGGGAGTAGGTTTACCGATGAGAGAAAATTGGCTGAGATGGGGGGTTATCATGTATGGTGGGCATGGATGTATTGCTCTTACAATTACCAAGAGCTATCACTACTACCATAAGCCCTGCTCCCATATGAACTCTATGACTTCATCATGCGATGGCACGCTATGGCTGCCTAGCCTGGAGACCTTGAGTGCTGCGACGGCGTTTGCATATATCAATGCTTTCTTCAAGCTATATCCTCTAGACAAGCCTAGCAGGAGGCCGGCTGCAAAAGCGTCTCCAGCGCCAGTTGTGTCGACGACTCTCTTGACAGGGAATGCTGGTAGCTCATACTCTTCTCCTTTCCTCGACTTAACATATACTCCCTCCTTCCCGCGTTTCACAACAACTATTTCTGGCCCGTACTCTAGGAGCTTATCAGCTGCCTCCTTATAGTCTTCGAGCCCTGTGAGGCTTTTCGCCTCATATCTGTTAGCGAGTATAATGTCTACTTTTTCTAGTAATTGCTTGAGGTTCTCGGCTCCTTTCCTCGCCAAGACCCTCCCAGGATCCCATGATACCGTCGCCCCAGTCTCATGCGCGGTCTCCGCGACCGCTATGCTAGTATCTGGCCTCAGACTGGCTATGTGTACGTATCTGGCTCTGCTGATCAGTTTCTTATCTATGTCTTCGGGTTCGAGCTTCTCCGCGGCTCCCTTGAAGCCGTACATGATTACACGGCCATTCTTATCGATGATCACTATGGTAAAGCCTGTATCGGCTATGCAGACCCTTACTCCTGATACGTCTACGCCGTGCCTCATGAGCTCATCCACAACCATTCTGCCGAAGTCGTCTAGGCCTAGCTTAACGATTATACCTGATTTGCCGCCTAGCTTCGATATATCGATCGCCACATTAGCTGCTGATCCACCGACACCCCTGGTCTGCTTGATAATGGGGCTTTCCTGGTCGGGATTGGCGAAGAACTCAACGATGAATCTGATATCGACCAGTGCATGGCCGACTGTTACCACGTCTAGGTCTTTTCCAGTCATCCTTGCACCCCTACAATAACATATTCTGATCAAATCCATAAAATATGGTTCTACTGTAAAAGATGTTCTCTAGACCAATTAGTCCTTAGAACAGGGTGTTATGGAGGAAAAACGATTACTTTATGAGCTTGACGGCTTCCTCCGGTGTTAGTCCTTCATGTACTATCGCTATTACTGCTTTCATCATTGCCTTCGGGTTGGGGTGCTGGAACACGTTTCTGCCCACAACTACTCCGCTACCACCGGCAGCTATGACGTTATAGACGTCTTGGAGGAACTCTATTTCTTTCTCGCGCTTAGGGCCTCCGCTCATTAGTACGGGTACTCCTGCGGCGGCCTTAACTACTTCGGCGAATGTCTCCTTGCTTCCCGTATAGTATGTTTTTATCAGGTCTGCTCCGCTCTCAGCAGCTGCTCTAGCACCATATTTGACTATCTCTACATCATATCTGTTCGTTATGGTTGGGCCCCTCGGATAGGCTAGCTGGAGGCATGGTAGGCCATATGTTTCCGCCGCACTCCTAACCGAGAACCATCTCTCCAGCATCACGTCTTCGTAGGGGCTTCCCCAGTAAACTGTTGCAGCTACTGCGTCGGCTCCGAGCGCCACGGCATCCTCAACATAGCCGAAAGTGCTCTGCAGTAGTCTCTCTTCTTTGGGTCTCAGGTTGGATTTGCTCGTCACTTTTATTATCATGGCTGTTCTTCCAGCCCATATATCATAGGTTAGCCTAGCCATACCGGGCAGCATCATTATCGCGTCTACGCCTGCTTCTACGACGGCCTCTATTATTGGCCTGGGATCGATTTTCTCGCCGGGAAAATCTCTAGGGCCGTGCTCAACTCCGTGGTCGAATGCAAATACTACTGCTTTCCCATCGTTCTTCAATATCCTCTTTAAACGGACTGTTTTACCCACATGGGTGAACGAGGTTAGAACCATGATCATCACCCGTTAAGATATATTGTTCTAGTCGTGAATAAGGTTATCTAATCACATCTATTTAAACAATATAATCATAGCTCTTCTTGAGGAATAAAAGAAAAGAGAAAAGAATATTGATTTGTTTATTTTAATAAACTTGTTTAGATAGCGAGCTCCTCGAGGAGCTTCTTCCTGTCGACTAGCTCTCTCTTCTTCTTGAACAGCCTTGTGCTGAAGTACCTTGCCGCGTAGTCTGGCAGAATGGTTACTACTTTCTTGCCTTCTCCTAGGTTGTACTTCCTAGCAACTTTTATGGCACATACTACGTTGGCGCCGCTGCTGATACCTACTGGTAGGGCTTCTAGCCTAGCGATCTTCCTGGCCATCTCGATTGCTTCGTCACTGGTAGCTGTTACGAAGTCGTTTAGCAGGTGCTTATACCTCTTGACAATGTCCGGTACGAAGCCGTCGCCTACACCTTCGATTTCGTGGCGGCCCCATGGTCCTTCCTTGCCGGTCTTGAACCACTCAGCTGCTACTGGGCACTCCGCCGGCTCTGCACCGACAACAATTACGTCGCGGCACTCCTCTTTGAGCCTCTTGGCTACACCCATTAGTGTGCCGCCTGTACCTACCTGGGCTACGAATGCGTCTGGGCATCCGATCTGGTCTAGGATTTCTTTTCCTGTTGTCTCGTAGTGTGCCTGTACGTTTGCCTCATCGCTCCACTGGTCGAACAAGTAGTACTTATCAGGGTTCTCCTCGGCTAGCTTCTTAGCAGCTTCTAGTGCTTCTCCTGCGTTGCTCTCACCACCAGGTGTGAACAGGAATTCTGCGCCGAATAGCCTCATTAGAAGGAATCTCTCTGCACTCATCTCCTCGGGTATTACGATGAGTACTTTGTAGCCTAGATAGCTACCGATTGCTGCGAAAGCTATTCCTGTGTTACCTGTTGTGGGTACGACGATTGTCATTCCGGGTTTTAGCTCGCCTCGCTCCTCAGCTGCTCTGATCATGTAGTAAGCCATTCTGTCCT
>JAADCY010000014.1 GCA_013154205.1 Thermoproteota archaeon
TTAGTAGGCCGATCACTTCTCTGAGATACCTACCATTAGCTGGTGGCGATACACCCATTGCATCCTCTATTGCTTCTGCCGAGGCTATTCCGTGTGCTGCATGGCAGATTCCACATATTCTCATAACAGCGTTGACGGCGAAAACCGGGTTCTTGCCCTTAACTATTTTCTCGAATCCTCTCACGGGAGCTATCGTGATGAAATATGCTTGTTGGACAACACCGTCATTATCGTAGACTATTAGTTCTGCTTCACCACCGACTCTTTGCAGATCAATAGTTCTCGTCATCATGATTACCGGGTAGAACTATCATTTTTCATACTTATAATCCCTGCCGGGAGCACTGTGGGATTCTACTCCATTCTAACCCAGTCTATCTCGAGACATGCTTCTCGTCTGTTCTCGTGTGTTATGTGGCGGAACACGTATGCGGGATCCCCTCTCTGTGGCTGGAATACCGCGTTATCTATCCACGCATCTATTCTCGCCTTTCCAGTATAATCGACAGGGATTTCCGCTATTCTATGATCGTCTATAGTGAATACGGCTTTGCCGTTCCTCCAATCTATGCTGTACGTGTGCCATTTGTCTAGTTCTAGCTCTTGCATCGCGGGCTTGCTTGAAAGGATCTTTATAGGGGCTACGAAGGAGAAGAGGTCGAGTAGAACTTTATACATGCCTACAGGCCTGGTTAGCTTGACGGGTAGGAACTTGTTACCTACTTGTATGAAGAAGCCCTGCAAAGGATAGTTCCCGCGAACTGATCTAAGGTATATGTACCATATCGGAAAGCTAAGATCAATCCTCATACTATAGTTCCAGAAACCAAAGCCAGCGCTACCGTAGTGAGGGAATCCCTCGCCAGTAAGTCTTGCTTTTACAGCGAGTTTTCCACTACTCCACTTCAGATCCGTGAAGCCCCCATCGCTTATCTCGGCATTGCTATAGTAGAGAGCCTCCGTCGGCCCCATACATAGTCTTAGAATACTATCTTTGATCGTTATCTTCGAAACACCGTCGCGTCTCCAGTCCCAGAAAGGCTTTTTCTCGGTGAAATCATCCATCATATCTGATCACATCTCTTTAGAACTGTGTTGTGTGGGCTAAAAAATATCTTTGTTCTTGAATGAATAAAAACAGGGTTTCCAACTAGATGATTGCCTTGCCGGTGTTCTTATCGAAGATGTGTATCTTGTCGAGACCGAATACTACTGTTAATTCTTCCCCTATCCTATAGTGGTGGCTTCCCGATAGCTTTACGACGAGGTGTTTATCTCCTACTCTTAGATGTATTATCGTATCGCTCCCGAGTGCTTCGACGAAGTCTATTACTCCTTTTATCTCGGGGCCTACGAGGTTCTTTGGAGCTAGTTCTTTCGGGTACATGTATTCGGGCCTTATCCCCACTATTACTGTCTTCCCATTATAGTCTTGTAGGAGTTTGGCAAGGTCGTCTGTTAATGGGATGGTGAATTCACCGGCGTCTAGGAGTTTTTCTTCGTTTAGCTTGACTGTGGCGTCGAAGAAGTTCATCTGCGGCGAACCCACGAACCCTGCGACGAACGTGTTTGCGGGCTTCAGATAGATTTCCTCCGGTGTTCCGACCTGCTGTATCTTACCAGCATTCATCACCGCTATTCTGTCTCCCATAGTCATTGCTTCGACCTGATCGTGTGTCACATATATTGTTGTTACCCCTATGCGGCGCTGTAGTTTTTTCAGTTCACTCCTCATCTTAACCCTTAGGAGCGCGTCGAGGTTAGATAATGGCTCGTCCATTAGGAGGACGTCTGGCTCGATCACTATTGCTCTCGCAACCGCTACTCTCTGTCTCTGGCCACCGCTGAGCTGGTGCGGGTATCTGTCGAGGAGCTCATCTATCTGTAGTAGCTGTGCCGCCCACTTCACTCTCTTCTCAATCTCTTCCTGCGGGACTCCTCTTATTTTTAGGGGGAACGCTATATTGTCTCTGACCTTCATATGCGGCCATACGGCATAGCTTTGGAACACCATTGAGACGTTCCTGTCTTTCGGTGGCAGATATGTTACGTCTTTGTCTCCGAACAATACTCTTCCTTCGTCCGGTTTCTCCAGGCCAGCAATTATTCGGAGTGTAGTAGTCTTTCCACATCCTGAGGGGCCTAGGAGGACGATGAATTCTCCATCTCTTATATCTAGGTCTATTCCTCTGAGGGCTACTGTTTTCCCGAATCTTTTAACGAGGCCTCGTAGTTTTACATCCACCATTACTTACACCCGTCTTACTTCACGGTTATACCCCACATGGATACGAGGTACTTACGGGCTATGAATACAAAGATCAATGCGGGCAGGATCATTATGAATGATGCTGCGAACTTTATTATGTCAGGCGCCGCCATGGCCGAGGTCAGTATGAATGCTGGCAGTGTCCGGTTGGTTAGTGTTAGTACGGCTGCCATGAAGACCTCGTTCCACGACATGATGAACGTGAAGATCGCTGCAGCTGTTAGTCCAGGCAGGGATAATGGTAGTGTTATTCTGAAGAAAGTCTGTTTTCTGTCGAGGCCGAACACATAGCCTGCTTCTTCGAGCTCTACTGGTACGCTTACAAATATGCTTGAAGTGATCAGTATGACGAAGGGTAGTGCCATTGTTGTGTGTGCTAGAGCTACTCCTAGCAATGTATCGTTCAGGCCTAGCCTGATATAGAGGGTTACTAGTGGTATTGCGATTACCAGCATAGGGAACATTCTAAGGCCTATGATGAGTAGTTTCAGTGAGTCTTTGCCCTTGAACGCGAATCTGGCGAAAGCGTATCCTGCTGGTAAGCCTAGTATGAAGCTGAATATCACGGTCATGATCGCTACTATTATGCTGTTCATCGTTGCTCTAGCTGCTCCTAGTGCGAGGAGCTTCTGTATGTTGGAGAGTGTGAAGTGGAGTGGTATTACTTCTTTGGGATTGTAGAAGTCCTGTGGTGTTGAGAAAGCGTATAGTATAGATATTATAATAGGTAATAGTATCCAAGTACACGATAGGATCACTATGCCGGCGAACACTATTTTGAACAAATAGTATCTTATCGGAGCGGATTCTCCGGGGCCAGGCATTACATGCTCACCTCTCTAAGATACTGGGCTTTGAACATCTTGATGTAGATATAACCGATCACTATCGAGATCGCCGCGATTATCAACGCGTAGAGCGCTGCAACACCGTAGTGATATAGTATTGTTTGCTCATAGTATGCCTCGCCAGCAAGCACTGGTATGTCGCGGCCTGCAAGCACCATTACTACTCCGAATACCTGGAACGCGAATAGTGTTCTGATGAGTAGTGCTGTCTGGACACTGGGCTTTAGCATTGGGAATATGATGTGTCTGAGCTTAGTCCATGTTCCGGCCCCGAATACTTCTGCTGCCTCGATATATTCTTTGCTTATCATCTGTAGGCCAGCGAATATTATTACGAACACGAGGGCGGTCGCTCTCCAGACCTCGGCGAGCACGATCGCTATGAACTCCATTGGTCTAAACTGCCATCCGAAGAACTGTATCGGCTGGTTAATGATGCCGAGCGTCATGAATAATTTGTTGAAGAAACCATTCGAGGCTAGCATAGAGTACCAGATAAGTCCTCCAGCTACATCGCTAATGGTTAATGGTATTATCAGTATGTATAATGCCATGTCTTTGCCTTTGAAATTAGCGCTAAGCATCAATGAGAATCCCAGGGCGAGCATTACCTGTATTGGTATTATCACGGCAGCCAATGCCAATGTGTCCTCGAGAGCTGGCCAGAAATTCGAGCTAGGCGAGTACAAGAGGTAGTAGACGTGTTGAAGTGTGAAATGACCGTTTTGATCAGTGAAAGCTAGGAGAACGCCTTGGGTGAGAGGATAACCTATGAAAAAAAGAAGATAGCTGAGAGCGGGAGCGATCAAGATATACGGCAGGTACTTCTCCACTAACGAGTACTTCCTTGTATTGTTAGACACAGCATTTCCCCCGCCGCAGAGGATGTCGTTATGTGCCGGAGTCGGGCGGCGGTAGCGGTGCTCCTGTCTCCTGGAAGAGCTTTAGTAGCTGCGGGTATAGCTGGTTCAATACCGTCTGTGGGTCTTTGCCTTCCAGCACTATCTGTTTGAACGCTGTTATGTAGATGCTCTTGAAGTCACCGCTCTTACCGCCGAGGCTTGGTATCATGGCTACTACTGGGTTGGGAGCGTTCAGCTGTGCGTTGACACCCTTGATTAGTACTTGTAATGCTCCTGCTGGTACCTGTGTTGATGCCTCCTTTACTGTGGGGAAGAACCCTGTCTTCTCTAGGACCTTGACCTGTGTTGAAGGCTTAGTCAGATAGTCTATCAGCTTCCATGCTGCCTGCGGGTCTGGTGCTCCCTTAGGTATTGCTAGACCAGCTACTACTAGGATGTAGCCTCTGCCCTTAGGCCCCATAGGCACTGGTACTACTACGAACTGGTCCGGCTCCTGCTCAATAGCGTCTTTGATCCTGGCTGTGTGGTCCCACGCTATCCATACCTCGCCTTTAAGGAGCGGGTCAGCCATTGCATCCCAAGTTGTGCTAGCAGGGTTTACGTATTTCCATAGTTCTTTTAGATAATTCCACATCTTGATCGCGTCCTGACTGTTGAAGTTCTTAACCTGCGCGCCAGTGAATGCTGGGTATAGGTATCCATGTAGGAATCTCACGAACAATCCGTTGGGTCCTGCAGGGAATCCTAGTAGTTTCTTGCCTGTTTTCTCGTAGAGGTTCTTAGCCCATGCTAGTAGGGCCTGATATGTCCATTTTGAAGAACCTGTCATGACGTCTTCTTTGGTTAGCCCTTGTGGTAGGTACTGGAACGCTTTCTTGTTAACCACCATGACATAGGTAGCCGTCATCCATGGTATGTATGCTAGGATGCCGTGTAGGTGTGCATAGTTCATTAATACTTGTGGGAATGTTCGTCCTGGAAGTGTCCCAAACTTTGATAGATCGGTTAGCCAACCCTTGCTAGCCATGAGGTCCAAGTTTCCATGTAGGTCGCCTATCAAGCTTATGGTGACTTTTCCTGTTTGTTCTTCGCTCGTTATCCTCGTGATCATCTCGGAGTACGACATTCCGACGAAATTGACCTTGATACCTGTCTGTTTCTCGAAATCTGTCAACAATGTTCCTTTTACGAATGCTTGTTCTTCTGGTGGTACTAGCTGGGTTGAAGCCCATATGATGCTCGTCGTTTTCTGTTGCTGCTGCGTTGAATAATAATAATAACCTACTCCAGCAATGATCGCTGCGATTATTATAACGATAATGGCGATCGCGACTGACTTAGATATCGCACGACTGTGTTTAGGAGTATATACACTGTTCATAATATGAACCTCTCTGGGCTAGATTTGTTATTTATGTATTTGAGTAAAATAATATATAAGTTTTAAAACCGAAAAGCTTATATATTGGATATATAAATCCTTCCATCAAATACATGATATATAAATCAATCGTTTAAACAGCCAATTATATAACGGGATTATACCCAGAAAAGTGGGAAACTATTTTAAATCAATTGATTAAGAGCGGTTAAAAAATGGTCGTTTTTAACGGATTTTAACCAAGCTATAATGGTTAATCCCATCCACCACGAGTTCCATAATCAGAGTAGATCCCTGTAATTGTTCCATATCTCTGGAATATCCGTGCAGAACTACCATCTCCACGCGTCATGAAGATCCTTCCTTTAATATATGCATCAGATGATGACAGAACCACCATATCTACCGTGTATGTCTTACCGTTTATTGTTACCTTGATGTCTTTACCGAAGATTAGCAGTGAAACCATGTTTTGTGTATAAAGAATTGTTATACCATATACTGGTTCATCATAGCTCTGGCGTAATGAGATCGATATTCTCGAGTACTTAACACTATCTCTATATATCGTTCTCATCCTATCATCGATGTCGGCCAGCATTATAGCGCCGCTGTTCCTCGTATTAATAGATAGGTAGCCACTAATTGATTTCAGGCCGGAAGAACCAATTGCTGCTGGTGTATCTCTTAGGAATACGTGGTTAAGGCTGAACTCCTTGTAGACCCTATTATTATCTACTTTATAGGAGACAGCTTTACCTGCAGCCATCCCAATTCCTTCAAACCCGTACCATATCGGGAATATTCCTCCAGTATTATTGTTTTCTCCTACACCGAAGTTCCTCGTTACAATATACCTATATGTTATTGCTGTATAACGTGGGAACCAGAATAGATATGCCTCGTTATAGTCCATGTTCTGTACAACATTTGACCCCAGGAATTTGTCGAGATAGATCTTGCTCCTATAACTACTTATGCCATAAATTATCGAACTACTACTCCATCTTCCCTCTGCATTAGTGTGTATCTCTTGTCTTGCAATCGCTATGTTTTCGATCGTTAGATAATAGACTGTTAGACTTGTTTGATATGTATCTATAGAGTCCATCCAGCATACAGAATATGCCTTAATTCTTGAATCCATGATGTAGAGATTCCTTATTACACCTTTAGAATATGTCATTATTTCATCATATTTACTACCCCTTTCATAGTAGAGAGGATATGATCTTATCATTAGTCCGCGTATTCCTATCCAGTCGAAAACAACTTGTTCGTTGCCAGGACGTGGTTCTGCCTTTATATATAGTGTATCGATGTAGTATTGGGCCTTGTTGCTCTTTGTACCATAGAATCTCAGGTACATCCCACCTATATAGATATCAGATATATTATATTGGCTGTCTCTCCACCATCTTCTATCTGAATAAATTCTAGGTGAGTAGTTTATGTATACTTTGCTGATGCTGAACGATTTTAGCCATGTAGCCCATAAGCCTATGAAGTTAGCGGTCCAGTATGATTCTATGTCTCCATTAACATTTATGATGAGGGAGTTTCCTGTGACTGTTATTCGTTCACGGCTTTTTAGCCCATAGTTGTATATGTAGATCAGACGTAGGCTATAGATGTATTTTGCGACATTAACTCGTACATTATTAAATACCACTTTCGTCGCGTTGTAAATCACTATACCATAATAGTGGAATGCAGTGAAGTTAACTGTTGTCGAGCCAGTGATTACTAGTGTACCGCCCTCTCCGTTTACCATATATGTATCGTTAATAACTCTCGGTAGTGTAACATACTTCACATTTTGTGGATCATTATTCGGATCATTTGAAGGCGGTATTGGCCTGCCTCGTGGCGGCTGACCAGGTACGATTGCCTGTACAACGGTTGTTGCACTGGACAGTACGATTATTCCTACTAGCACTACGGCTAATAGACTTATGATCATGTTACGGGGTTTCATACCTATATATTCACCATATTTGGGTTTGTCTAAGAATTGAGTTGCTGTTTTTAAATGACTTTGGTAGATTTTTTACATTATATTTAAATACTAGATCTGTAAATTTTATTGGGAATATTCAATTATCATCTACAGGTAGAGCTGATTTCTTTTTTAAGGAGGCCGAGTTCTTCAAGTATAAACTTTAATTGTTTCAAGTGTTTAAGCTCTTCCTCTATTAGATTAAACTGTGTTTTCGCCTCATTACATCTATTATTTTCTACTAGGATCTTTGTTTTAAGAATACGCGCCCATACAACTATTTCGTATTCCTCCTTGTTTTTCGGCTTGAACGCTAGTATTTCGTCCAGGATTCTCTCGGCTTGAACATGTTTTTTCGTTCTATAGAGGAAGGAGGCCATTATTAGTTTCGAGGAGTACTTTGTATAGTTATCGCTTATTCTCATTGATAACTCGTACGCTTTTGAAGCGTGCAGTTCTGCTTTTTTGAGCTCGTTCTTATACATGTATATGTTTGCCAATCTACCATGTATTCTAGCTTCCAGCTCTAATTTCTTCTGCATGGGCAATTCCTGTATTTCACGTAATAGTCTCGTATAATGGCTTAGAGCTTGGTCTATCTTGCCTTTAGCCTCGAGATCCCTTATGATCTTGTTGAGCCTGTATTCGAGCATTTTCGCCTTGAGATTTTTCAGCATTAGTTTTTCCTCCTTTTCACTGGTCGGTAAAACTTATAATCGACTTTTTGCACTCATCTATTATAAATGTATAAATCTATATAGACGTAAATTAGGTACATATGTCTATTTATGCTAAATAGGAGAATGTAGAGGGGATGAGACAATGCAGATTTTATGGCTGATTTTGAGCATTTTGGCCGCGTTCTTCGTGGCCTGGAACAATGGATCCAACAACGCCCCTAACTCTATAGGGACAGCTGTAGGTGCTGGTGTTCTCAGCGTTAAGAAGGCATTAATGCTGGCTGCTATAGCGAGTTTTCTGGGATCAATTAGTCTTGGAATATATGTTACCAACACAGTAATGCATGGAATCGTTAACACAATGGCTATTCAGGGAAGTATAGTCATTAAGGGCATGATAGCTGTTCTAATAGCTACTGGTGCATGGACATTATTCAGTACTTTCCTCAAAGTACCAATGAGTGTACATGTATGTATTATCGGTGGAGTAATCGGTTTTGGCCTTGCTGTCGGAGCATCATTCATTAGCTGGGCAACGGTCATCAAGATCCTGATTGCATGGGCAATAGTGCCTATAGCGGCTGTCGCAATAGCGTATGGATTATTCCACGTATTCCATAGATCCTTCAAGGATCCTTCAGTAGCTAGGATCTCTGTCATTATAGCGTCCTACATGACTGTAGCTACTCCGACTATACTAATCTTACTGAAGACAGCGACCGTGTCAGACATAGTGTACGTCACGATAATGTCGATCATTATCAGCACAGTAGCAACAATATTCATCTACAAGTACTGGTTACATAGAGTAAACAAAGGCGGAGACCCCGTCCACGAAGCATCGAGAATCCTGCTCATCATGGCAGCATTATCAATGGCGTTCTCCTTCGGCTCAAACGATGTCGCCAACTCCGCGGGGCCGTTAGCAGCAATACTTTATGCATTAAATGTTGGCAGGCCACCACTAGTAATCTGGTTCGCCCTCATAGTGGCTGCAATCGGTTTATCCGCCGGGATAGCTATGTGGGGTGCCAAGATAATAGGTACCATTGGAGAGAAGATCACACCTCTATCACCATTGACAGCATATGTTGCACAGATGTCTGCAACACTGACAATGCTCGTAGTATCAAGACTCGGCCTCCCAGTATCGACCTCAATGGCTATAGTAGGCGGAGTCATGGGCGTAGGGATCTCCAGGGGTATTAAGAATGTTAACATGAGGCTTATAGCCAGGATATTCGGTGTATGGCTTATCGCGTTACCCATAACGATATTCGCTGGCTATATATTGACGATCGCGTTTGTCCGTTATTTACCTTAAATTGTTTTATTTAGAAAAACTAACTATTCTAAGAGCTATTCAAAATTTTTGAGTCAATTTTATATTTCTAATAAGTAATTATTAGCTAATGGGATTTAGAATGATAAGCAATAATGTAAGAGTAGCTAATAGAGCAGAGCAGGTAATCGAACAACTAAAGAATGCTGACTTCATATTAACTAATCTCCCATACGTAACACGCATCGACAAAGGCAAGATAGAACTTACTTTTCGACGAGCACTCATATTCAGATTTAAAGACAGATACAGTGCTGAAATAGAGGGATTCGACAACGAAAACAGAGTTGTAGTAAAACTCAGAGGCCGGAAAAGCTATATCGAGATCGAGTTCCTACCTATTGATGGCACTGTAAAGTATTTCGTCGACTACACTGGGCCACGTCAATGGATAGTCAGAAAACACTTAGAGAAAATACCGTTATCACTCATAATGAGAGCCGACAAACAGTCAAAGAAAAAACAATCCATAATTATCAGTACAGATTACTCCGAGAAGCTATCCAGATTCTCATGGGTATCGAGGATAATAATGAAGTCAATACTACTCGTCAGGACAAGATTAGATATCGACAAGGGCGGATTACTACACGCCATAGAGGAAATACTCGCCGAAACAAAAGAAGCTAGGAAATACCATGCACTCTACATATCGGGCGAGTCGGGGAAGAACAAGTTCAGACTACTCTTCGTAAACGGTGAACTCGTGGGGAAGTATATTCTCCTTAATGGTAGGGAGTATTTTGACGAAGAACATCTTAATGAATACGAGGGCATGACAAGGATCAGGGTATACGGTATAATAGATGAGAAAACCCTTGAGGGCTAGAATCATGAGCATTAAGATCCACAAGCCATACTATATCTATCAGGATAAGAACCATGCATTCATATGGCTAGGCCTAGACGAGGCCGAAGCTGAGAAAGGTATTCTGACAAACCAATACATGATAATCGATCACGGAGAAGCGATACTGCTTGACCCGGGAGGATATTATTTGGTAGAGAGAATAGTTGAGAACGTGGAAGAAATAATTGATCCGGATAATATCAAGGCATTATTCTTCACTCACCAAGACCCCGATGTAGTTGGAAGCCTTAACATATTGTTAGACGTGTTCCCCGACGCCAAGATCTATATCTCAGAGTTATGGATACGGTTCCTCCCACACCTAGGGACACTATCACTAGACAATATTATCGGAATACCTGACGATGGCACGGAGATCAAGATAGGAGAGGTAAAACTAAAAGCAATACCAGCGCACTTTCTCCACAGCCCCGGCAACTTCCATCTCTACGATCCTGTCGCAAAGACCTTATTCACAGGTGATCTAGGAGCTGCAATATATCCTAGAGGAACATGGTACTTGTTCGTGGAAGACTTCATGAAACACTCTAAACTCATGGAGCCATTCCATAAGAGGTACTTGCCATGTAGATCCGCGATAGAGAAATGGCTCGAAAAAATCAGAGATCTAGACATACAGGTTATAGCGCCACAGCACGGCGCAATATTTGAGGGAGAAAATGTGGAAAAGTTCATAGAATGGCTTAAAGAACTAGAAATGATCGGCATCGACCTAGTCTAATTTGAAGTAAAGACAGTGATAGAAATCCTACACCGCTCCACGTGTTTCATCAGTACAGTTTTGTCTGTTATCGAACCTTAAAATCAAGCACAGTTTATATTTCTAGGAAATCATTACTAGTAATTAGTCGAGGCAACGGAACATGGCTATTAACACATTGGCCCGTAAGATACAGCAAGCAGGTAAACTCGGTATACCTGGGCTGGCAGCCAGGATCTACGAGAAAATCGCTGGATACAAATTGATGAGCCGACTACACAGCCTGGTTATCGAGCGATTAAATCTTGGAGAAG
>JAADCY010000076.1 GCA_013154205.1 Thermoproteota archaeon
CCGACGACTCCGCGGGGGAGCTCTTCATTTCCTGTTTCCTTCTTTTTCTTTTTCGACAAGATCACGCCGGACACTATCTTGAGTATCTCGTCCTCAAGGTTCTCATCAACATAGCCCAGGTTCTTCATGAGGATATAGAGTACGAGTATTTGTTCATCGGGGGTCAGGTCTTGTTTGAGAGCATCCTCTACTAGCGACATAATAGTGTCTAAGACCTCCTTATCATCGCTCGTTATCAATCCAAGGATCTCCGCCAACTTAACAATGTTCTCGATACTCTCCTTCGGCAATGCCTTTCTCAGCGAATAAATCGTTTTGAGAATCCTGATGACCCTCCTAACATCCATAGTCTTACCACGCCTTGCAGGCTTCTCCTCGACTTCTTCCCTGATCGCCTTCCCTATCTCCGATATCAAACCTCTCAAATCCTCAAGGCTCAAATACTCTTTCTCCCCGGCAAACCCTGTCCTCGTCTTAAACCCTTCTTCTTTCTTAACAACCCTACTCAATCCCTCACCCCCTCCTGAAACAGGAACCTTGATCTCGGGCTTCTCTTCAAGCTCGGCTTTCTCCACCTCCTCGACACGCTCTTTCTTCGGGGCAGATACTCCGGTTGTCTCGGACGGCACCTGGGGAGGTGGAGAAAGCATTGCGAACGGATTCTGGAGATCCGAGAGACTAGCCCTGATCTCTGCAACAACTTCTTTAAGCTCCTCTAATCCCTTCTTAAGCTCGCTAATCTCTTTACGCAGCTCATCAATCTCGGTTACAGGGGTCTCGGTTTTAGCTTCGGCCAAAGCAGCCATCACCTCCTCTGCCTGCCTACGTAGTTCTTCAAGGATCTTCCTTGTGAACAACAATACGAGTGGTATGATGAGTTTTCTGCGGAGAAATGATTCAGGCGGCAATATATCATTGATGATCTCCTGTGGTGTCCTTTGAAAAAATCTATCGAGTACTCCGAAGATACTATGTTATTGGCGATAATGCCTAGGTCTAGTATTTCATGCATTATTATTGAAGTCGCAAAAGTAGCAAAACCTATCGGTGCAAAACTTAACGCTATTTTTAAAGGTAAATCTATATCTAGACTAAGCATCATATTAAACACATAAATACATAAAGCTATGACCACTATGACAATTACCGAAAGCACACCCGCACCTATCAAAATACCCTCTAAAACCCTCCTTCTAAACACGGAAATTAAACCAAACCTCTCCATAACCAACCACCATACAAGCTCGATGAGTATGTGGAAAAAAGATATTGAGATTAAGACAAACTAGTTTATCATCGTTACGATAACGCTATCAGAGTACCAGGAGTCAGCGAAGCTGGCAAGCTCCTAGTAATCGTCAGTGGAGCACCAACAGGCGGCCTTAGCTCAACAGTGAACTGCTGATAATATGTTAGTAAGTCATCGCTTCCTAGTAGTACTAATACTAGTGCCTTGTCGCCAAACTTCAGTATTGTTGATCCCTTGTTCCACTGTGTGAATACAATGAAGGATATTGAGTTAGTTAATTGTTTGGTGTTTAGTAGGTCTAATACTACTGATTTAGTTTTATTGAATAGTAGTGATAGGCTTGGCGGAGTTGATGTATTAAGGTCAATTGCTGTATAGTTGCGTCCATCAATAGTTAATGTTGCGTTAGTGAGCCGAATTAGCCAGTTTGCTCCCTGAGTTATCTTAGCTACATTGAGGACTCCTCCGATCCATACAAGATAGTAGTCATCCTTACTTGAGTCATAGTATAGGGCCCATACACCCTCGTGGGTGTTCGTATAGGTGTTCTTTGGTGTCTGTAGGAATATTGTTGTTACATTTGTTGATAGATCAATTGCTTCTCTTCCTGGTGCTACCTGTATTGGTATTGCGACAGCATCGACATAAGGTGCTCCATTTTCTACTTCTGCTGTTATTGTTCCTGCTACTTGTAGTGCGCTGGTGGACTCTTCTAGGCCTCTGCTGATTACTTCTTTGCTTTTCTGTGTTGTGAACATTCCCATGTTTAGTACTACGAATGCTAGCGCCGCTGCTACGATGACGAATGCGATCAGCACAATGGCAGCCTCAATGCCTACGATACCTTTCTTCTTCTTACGGTGATGTCTGGGCTTCTTCATGCCCACCACCCTGGCTAGGGTCGTTTCGAGCTACTTTCCTGTGATATATTTTGGCTAATGTTTGTTTATAGGATTGGAGAATCTTGACGACCCCCTGTCTCGTTTTCTGACGATGGGTTGTGGAACAATGTTTTCGCCGGGTAGTCGCCAGCGACGTGTTTTTGATCGTTGGGGTTAGATATCCTTAACTCTGAACGGAAACAATAATATAAGTGGTGATGCTACCTTGATATTTGATACAAAAACAGAGCAGGTACTGAGTTTCACTGGTAGTGACAAGATAATGGCTGGTATAGGTAAGCCTTGGGAACCATTATCAATACTTGTCGATGGATCGGGCGTTGTAGCTGCTATGATTATTAGTTTTGAGGAAGGAATACTGGCTTATTGGCCGCCAGAGATAGATGATGAAACCGTCTTCCTAGCGGAAAACCTCTTCTTCCCGAAGAGGCATGGCATGTACGTTATACTGGGGGGTAATGGCTTCAAGTACAAGTACCTAGGGATAATGTTCGGCGAGAAAATATTATTGCTGGCGCTTAATAAGAAGGTTGAGGCTGAGCGTCTCGCTGAGAAGCTTGTCGGGATTATATTGAGGCATGTAGAGAAGATTATGGTTTAATTCTGAGCAGGAACAGTATTATCAGCATATACAGCATAGATCCCATGCCGAGGAATAATGAAGCAGTGAGTTCTCCTCCAAGTAGGCCAGCGATGATAGAGCCGAGCGATATCAATGGGACTACTACGAGGCTGAACCTTCCTATTATCTCGTCGAGCCATGGTGTTCTAAAAAGTTTTGATAAGAACCTGTAGATCCTTGATTTCCTCGAAGCTAGGTAGTGTGGTGAATAATAGAGTATGCGCTTACCTTCTTTATCAAGCCTATAGAAGACTCCGCTTGGCGTCGAGATCCTCCTGAACAATCTTGATGGAGAAGCACTAAAAGCGTCAAGGTAGCTCTTAGCTCTCTCCATGCTTAAGCCCATGTGTCTCGATAGGTCTTTGAGGCTCATATGTTCTTTGACTGAGAAGCCAAGTGCTATGAGGGCCCTGTAGATCCTATAAGCTGTTACGAGTTCATGGCCAATATTGATTCTGGTCATGACTTTTAGGGCGGTCTCGGTGCTGGGTAGTTGTGCTTCGTGTCGTGTGGATAGTATGGCCATTAGCTTCTTCATATAGTCTTTACCCTTCTCGGAGAGAGCAAGGTAGATATCGTCTTCGCGATAGATCTTCTCGACAAGGCCTTTGCGCTCTAGCTTACGTATACTGTCTAGGATGCTTTTCCTAGAGAGCTTTAGTTTAGCGGCGAGCTCGGATATGCTTGTCTCTTTATTGGTGCTTGATAGGTAGAATATTATTAGTAGCTGGTTGGATGAGCGCGAGAAATCCAGAATACTGTCCAATTCTCGCAAAATTTTTAGGGATGACATTATCCTGTTATATGTCGCCATACAGATCACCAAAAATCAGTATTCAATGTAAAATACCGTACAAAGTGACTAGATTTAAATAGTAATCATATTTCATTGAGATATATAGGAGCTGAAGTATTTAAACCCTTATACAATAAAATTGTCCGATATACTGAAAAGCAATATATTAATAAAATACAATAATACCTGGGTGAAAAATTGAATAAAAACAATGTAGCTGAAAAACTATCAGAGATCCTAGGGCTCCCATTAGAAGTAATTGAGAAAAAACTCGGACGTACAATTAGGATCATGAGCTACAAAGGAATAGATTACGCAGTCCTAAGAGAGGATCTAGGCAAATACCGTGAGGGAACAACAATCTTACTAGACGATGAGAAAATAATACATGGCTATCCAAGTATCCAGCGACTAGCTCTTCTAGAAGGAGTACCCCTACACATGATCGATGAGATAGTTGTTGAGGAGAAGATGGACGGCTACAACGTAAGAGTAACTGTTACTAGTGGCAGAGTAGTAGTAGCAATTACCCGCGGCGGATACATATGCCCGTATACAACGGCTAGGATAAACAAGCTCTACGGCGACAAGATCAAGGAGGCGTTAAGAGAGTACGAGGACATCGTCCTAGCGGGCGAGGTTGTCGGAACAGAGAACCCGTACGTCGTCTATGAATACCCGGAGGCCGGTGGTTTTGACTACTTCATATTCGATACTCTGAAAGACGGAAAGCTGTTACCCTTACGAATTAGGGATGAGATCACCGAGAAATATGGGCTTAAACACGTTCCTGTTCTGGCGCGTCTACGTAAAGATGATCTAGTAGGTCTTAAGAAAGTCATAGATGATCTAGATAGGCGGAGGAGAGAAGGAGTAGTAATCAAGGATCCGGAGCACCGTGTGCCTCCATTGAAGTATACTACAATATATATTAATATAAGAGATATCCAGGAAGGCATGAAATACCCGTTCGACGAGGGAAGAGGATACCTGTTCTCCAGAATAGTCCGCTTGATATGCCAGGTATACGAATATAATATAACAGGAGAGGAGCTCAACCGGCTCGCAGAGAGACTAGGTAAGGCAATACTCCTTCCAGCAGTCGAGAGCTTGAAAGAGAGGAGCAAAGGCAGATTGATAGCCGCAACCTACAAGCTCGTATTTCCGAGTGAGGAAGACCTCAACGATTATCTCGAATTCATAGAGGAGCTCGGAGTAGAAGCAGTCGTCAAGATCGTAGGGGTAAGTAGTAGGGGAATAGAGGTCGAACTGATGAAGCTGAAAGACACCCATGGATACTATTCTAAAATACTTGAAACAGGATATTCGCCACTTGACTAGCAAAATCTCCGTGACGGTGTAATGTATGCCTGCCTATGAGGACATCCATGATGAGACTTATCCTATACTGCACCTAGTTATCGATCACAGGAGGAAGAAATACGTAGTCCTCCTAGAGACAAGTGATGGCGAGTACATCTACATACCCGCGTCGAAGATTAAGAATGTATACGAGAAGATAGCTGGGATCGAGAAGAAAGCCTATAGTGAAACAACGGGAGACCAGGTAGACGTTATTGTTGAAGAAGCACTCGGTCTGGAGAGGATCGAGTACGTTGAGGAGTGAAGAACAAGAGTGTAGGGTTTACGAAGAGGTAAATGTTGATGGTATGGAGCTCGTTATCAGAGAACCGTGTTCTCCACGTGATTACCGCGAACTAATGGATGTACAGATAAAGATATGGGGTATGCCGGGATACGTGGAGACTGTCACCTATCACATGATAATAGCTGGGCACAGGCACGGCGGCGTGGTCTTTGGTCTCTTCGATAAACATACCGGTGAGGCTAAGGGATTATTATTTAGTGTCCCAGGCTATAGGGATGGGCAGCTCTACCTTTACAGCCACTTATTCGGAGTAGTTCCAGAACTACGTAGTAAGGGCCTTGGGGAAAGAATGAAGAAGTGGCAGAGGAAACTAGCCTTAGAGAAAGGCTATGTTCTCTACAGGTGGACATTCGATCCCCTACAATCCAGTAATGCCTACTTCAACATAGTGAAGAACGGCGTCATTGTAAGGAGGTTCAAGCCCAATTACTATGGTGAGATGGAGGATGAGATAAACAAGGGTATGCCGAGCGATCGGTTCGAGGCTGAGTGGTGGATAGCTTCCCGTCGCGTCGAGCTAGCCATGAATAAAGAGCTTAGAGGTCCTAAGAAAATCTCGGAGCTGGGCGCGGAGAAGATTAATTCTACCGAGGTGGTTGACGGTGTCCCTGTTCTTAGGGACTATGATCTTGGGCTACGCAGTGATGTCCTGGTCGCCGAGATACCGTATAGCCTGTCTAAGGTAAGGGAAAAATCCAGGGAAGAGCTTCTCAACTGGAGGCTTGGTATGAGGAGGGTTTTCGAAGAATACATCAATAGGCTTGGATATATTATTGTATGGGTTATCGTTGAGAAGAAAGATGTTCCACGTACATATCTTGTTTTATGGAGGAGAAGCCTAGACCATATATTGTCTGGCGAGCTCCCATGAGGATTTCCGAGGTTAAAATAATTCATTATAGGGCTCCTCTACGAGAAGCGTTCACAACGAGCTTCGGCACGATGAAGGTTAGGGATACTGTTCTCATTATGCTGGGAGACGAGGAAGGCTATACAGGGTGGGGGGAGGCACCCGTCGATAATGGTCCATGGTATAATCCCGAAACAGTAGCTACAGCAATACATGTTATCAAAGACTACATCGTGCCCGCCCTAAGAAATAAGGAGATTAGACACCCATGTGTCCTCAGAGGGTTACTCTCGAGGATCAGAGGCCATAACATGGCTAAAGCAGGCGTTGAGTTCGCTTTATGGGATCTCTATGCTAAGAAGCTCGGCAAACCCCTCTACAAGATCATAGGTGGTGTGAGGAAAAGGGTTGAAGCAGGGCTCAGCATAGGCGTCATAGGCGATATGGAGAGACTCCTTAAAAGCGTCGCGGCCGGGCTTGAGAAAGGGTATAGGAGGATCAAGATAAAGATCAAGCCTGGCTGGGACGTACTACCCGTTAAGACTATACGGAGAGAATACGGGGATATACCATTACAAGTAGACGCCAATGCCGCTTATACGTTGCACGACCTACCGGTCTTCAGAGAACTAGATAAGTTTGATTTGCTGATGATCGAGCAGCCCCTCCACTATGACGACCTATACATGCACAGTATTCTTCAGCAGAACATAGATACGCCGATCTGCCTCGATGAGAGCATAGAGAATATCTACGACGCGCTAGCCGGATACAAGCTTGGAAGCTACCGTGTAATAAACATCAAGCCCGCCCGAGTAGGAGGACTATGCGAAACACTCGCAATACACTGGTTTGCCTATCAGCACAACATACCGGTATGGATAGGGGGTCTCCTAGAAACAGGAATCGGTAGAGCGTTCCAGATAGCCGCGGCAACACTACCGAACATTAGGTACCCCAATGATATATCAGAGTCATCCCGGTTCTACGTGGAAGAGATTGTTGAGCCTCCGTGGAAGCTATCGAGTGATGGAACGTATATAGTTCCCGAGAAGCCTGGAATAGGTGTCGAGGTTAGAGAAGACATTATAATAAAACATGCTGAAAAAGTATTATCGTATAGTTTCTAGGCCTTCTTTATCCTCATGTACTCCTCTATGATCTTGTCACCAGTACTAGTCCCTATCCTCGACGCTCCTGCAGCTATCATTGCCAAGGCGTCGAGAGCATGTCTGATACCGCCGGCGGCTTTCACCTTGAGCTTGCCTTCGCCAGCCTGGTAGAGTAGCCTGACATCATGCACTGTTGCTCCGCCCGCAGTAAAACCAGTGCTTGTCTTGACATAGTCTGCCCCTGCCTGGAGGACTAGCTGGGTAGCTTTAACTTTTTCCTCATCGGTTAGGAGGCCAGCCTCTATGATCACCTTGACTATCTCGACCCCGTTCCTCCTCGCCTCTTCAACGACTCGCCTGATATCCTCTAGAACTAGATCGTATCTCTTCATCTTCAGCCAGTTCACATTAATGACCATGTCAACTTCTTTAGCACCATCTTCAGCTGCCCTTCTAGTCTCTAGTACTTTTGCATCGGTAAAAGTGTATCCAAGCGGAAAACCGACCACGGTGGCTATCCTTATATCTTTACCGCCGATCTCCCTTACGAGAGATACTAGCGAAGGCGGTACAACAAGAGATGCGAACCCATATTTCTTGTAGTCTTCAATATATTTCTCTAGCATTTTCTCATCGGCGACAGGCTTGAGAACAGTGTGATCGATCATTGAAGCTAGATCTCTAACGCTGATCTTCTCGATCAGCTCTTCTATAATGGCCTGCATATCTTGGGCACCTGTGGTAGTATTTCTTATAATACCTATTTTTATAATAGGTAATATCTACTCCATATATAGCAGTCCAGATATAATGTCCGGCTAATATGGAGTACATAGGTGAATAATTTTGAGAAGCACGATTATTCCGAAGATAATCATTACTTTCATAATACTATACATAATATCCTATCTAAGCGGTGGTTTCGTCAATATAGTCGGTCCCATAGCTGAGCAGTTCGCCAGCACAGCCTACACGGTACTAGTGATAGGGATAATACTCCTCATAGTACTTCCATCAATAGCGATATACAGAGTAAAGAAAACA
Organism: Thermoproteota archaeon; assembly: GCA_013154205.1. Taxonomy (GTDB): domain Archaea; phylum Thermoproteota; class Thermoprotei_A; order Sulfolobales; family Desulfurococcaceae; genus JAADCY01. The sequence goes on from JAADCY010000076.1 coordinate 8,245, forward strand.
GCTCATCAAGGCGGAGAACACGGTGTACGCGAAGCAAAGAGGGCTGCATCACTAATAATCGGTGCCTTTGTCATCGCATTAATATTTATACCAATCATTAACTCGGTGCTCGTAATACCTTCTAGCGGCTCATACATCGCGTCACACTACGTAGAGATAATAAATAAGCCGATCGAGGTCTCCATGACACGAATAATACCCTTAGAGACAGCGTACGCATATGCGTTATCACTACTACAGATCCCAACCCATACTATCTACATGGATGAATCATATGTATACTATAAAGGAGACAGCATAGTGTATAACTGGATAATCGAGCCCGAAGGCTTCTGGAACGAATTATTCAGAAACGCTTACGGAGTAGTATTCGTCAACGGATCATCATACCCGCCAGACGTTGAATTCATAAACCACACGCTCTACTGGTCACTACACCGAGTAAGACTCACACCGCTCTACATAGACACACTCTACAGAGAACTCAAAGCGAGAAGCCTATCCTGCAAACCACTACTAGAGGATAATATAGAGGTCAAACTAGGAAATCAGATATACATACTAGTACCGCTTGAAACATGGACGCGCGGCGCCGACTACTACGTACCGATGCTATATGGCTACGCAGTAATATCCGCCGACGGCAACATAAGGATCGTTAGAGCCGACAAGATATACAGCGACCCAGTACTAGGCCAAGTATTCAGAATCTACAAAATACCAGTAGTTCCCGAGATAATAGCTCGTGAATGGATAAGCCTCTACAGGTGGAGCCCGGGATTCATAAACGTGGCTTTCTACCACCAGACCTTCACGATAAGAGACATAGGTATGAACCCTCAGCCGTACCTAGTATTCGATAATAAGGGCCACCTATACTGGCTATTCGTCGCAGAGCCCAGCGGGGTAAGCTATGCGATAAAATACATTATCTACGTTGACGCGGAAACCACGCAGCCAGTTATCAAGGTCTATAAGCCCCCGACACAATGGATTGGCGCGTCAAAAATAGCGTCCTATATACAGAAAGCGCATCCGCGCTACGACTGGTCAAGATTCAAGCTCGCAGAACCAATACCAATAATAATCAATGGCACCCTTTACTGGAAAGTAACGATAATCACGAGCGATGGTAGAGGAGTAATATCTATAGACCTAGTCAACGCTAAGACGGGCAACGTATACTCTCTACCAGTACAGAACACGCTGAGCCTCCAGGAATTCAAGGCCTTCCTGAAAACGCTGAGCGGTGTACACATAAATATAACGATGCCTTCAACCCTGCAGCGTATAGAGATGATCAAGAAGAAGATAACATCAATGATACAGGAGCTTCAGCAGCTCCTACAGCAGCTCAACGAGCTCGAGAAACAGATCAATAAGACTAGGAGCCAGGGCTAAAAACACTATGTTAACCAGCGATCTCTATGGAGCAGTCGAGACCATATTTTTCCCTAAGCTCTTCCTTGATATGCCTTATACGTTTCACGAGTTCTTCAACACTCATCTTCTCCCGAGACCTAACCACTAGGTCTCCGTGAACTATGTTCTCGCTAACACGCCTCATCTTGAGAGATACTAGGCTGAAGCCGTGTTCTTCGACGAGCTTCCTGACTTTCTCAATGAACTCTGGCGGAGGCGCTATATCGCTCAGGTACATTATTACTTTCTTCCCCGTATCGTAGAGCTCGATGAAGATATATATCGTTATGATCACTGCGCCTATATAGTCGATCATATAGCTTATGAATACTCCTCCAAGGCTTGCAACGATGACTGTTCCGCTCTCGATGAGCTCGCTGACAGTGAATACCGCGTATGCTCTGAAGAACTCGCCTGCACGGTTTGCCAATAGTATGGCTCCGAGATAGAGGAAGAAGCCGGCTACAGCCATCCATACGGCTTGAATATAGACGTGGTACTTATGGGTCTCCATAAGCGTCGAGACAGCTATTCCGGCGACGAAGCTATAAGCCATCATACTAACGATCGTGCCGCCGAAGCCAAGCTTGTAGTGGCCATAATGATGGTCTGCATCAGGAGGCATTAGGCTGGCCCGGTAAAAATAGATTGTCGCGGTAATAGCTACTAGGTTCGCAAAACACGTCAGTGCGTCAATGAAGAGGCTTCTTGAACCATATATTATTCCACCTATGGATTTAACAATAGCACCAGCTGTGCTCAGCAACAATATGATTGCAAGTAGCCTTGTATTGAAGCCGGGCACAACTATCATCCATGCATTCAATTAGCGTTCTTCTTATCATCACTACTGATAAAAGTCATATAAACTCTTACCCCTCCGGACCGAGCGCTTCTCGGCCAAGGACAGGTAGTCTATGAAGTCTTTAGGGGCTTCAACCCTGCCCTTCTCGAGGAGCTCTAGGAAGAAAGTATCACGTACTGGTTCGTAGACGTACTTATAGAATTTCCCGGGATGAAGCAGTATTTCCTCGGGAAAGGATGAGACGTACTCTACGGCGGCTTTCCAAGCCTTCTCAGGATCAATGATGTACCTTATCTTCCTAGTCACTTGCTGGTCAAAATCATACTCGGTCTGCTCCTTACCGCCTATCATATAGTAGCCTCTAGGAGATACCTCGATACACTCGCCCAAGACTTCGACGAAGCCCTCCGGGCACTTCTCGACCTTCCCGCCGCTCCTCTGCTTCTTCACCATCTCCATGACGCGGAGTAATCGGTAAGGATACTTATGTGGCCCGTAGTACTTTGCCCAAGCATAGAATATCGCCCGGTTCAAGCCGAAGCTCTTAGCCTTCTTCAGATCCTTGTTCAAGACATAGTGGCGGGCAGCCTGTAGGAGAGCCATAACCTGGAACCTGCCAATACCGAGAGCCTTTAGCTTCTTCTGTATAACATCTTTGTTCAAAACAAACCGCCCACTACAGAGGTATTGGCTGATTTACCCGTATATATGGTGGTATTACCTGTACAAAACCCTTGTGTAAGCTATACTTTTTAGGCTCGTCCATACAAGTAATGATTAGT
>JAADCY010000056.1 GCA_013154205.1 Thermoproteota archaeon
CTCCATTATCTATAAGGAGGCGTTCTACTTCACTATGTTATCGTAGTTTAAAATATTAATTCTTATCTTGATATTGATATGCGTGAATAATGTTTTAATTCTGTATATAATATGCTAAATATGAATCAATAACTATTAATGGATAATTGAATCAAGCGTTTTCTGACCAACAGCGTCATTATAGGCTTTCCTAAGGCCGTCGAGCAAGTCCTCGACGGTTATACCGAGGAGTTCAGCTTCCCCTACGAACTTCCGGGTCTTCAACAAAGCTTCTCCAAGTCTCAGGCCCGGAAGCTTCTTCTCAATCTCATTGACAATCGTTTCCGGATAGGCGAAGAAATCGCCGCTTATATAGCATTTCCGGATAACGCCCTCCTGATCGACGAGGAGATCAACAATTAATGTCTTGCCAGCCTTCGAACGGATTATGCTCCTACCCCACTTCATTTTCTAAACACCCATTCCTCATCCTTGTACTTAGCTATGAGTTTCTCCGCTAGATAGAGTTCCTCCTTTGTATATTTTGATGGACGAAGCGATATGTTGAGCGCCTTCATAAAGCCTTTCTTCAACGCCTCAAGAACTTCTTCTACACGGGGCCTCCTCCCAATGATCTCGGTGAGCGTGGTAACCCTGTCCCTGATCGATGATACGCCGTGGCTGACGAGCTTCTCTTTCGGGGCTCGTAAGCAATTGGCGAGCTTATCGAGGTCTGTCGCATACATGAAAGTGCCGTGCTGCAATAAAGCGTTTTTCTTCCTCGTCTGCGCACTACCGCTTATCTTCTTACCGTTAACAACAACGTCATTCACAGGTTTGAACTCGGCTTTTACACGGAAGTATCTCAGAGCATAGACTAGTCCCCTACATATCCTCTTGTAAGAATCGAGCACGTCTTCGCCAACATCATTGATCCCCGCAACGACACTATAGGTTATCTCACCATTGCCGTCATGATATACGCTACCACCACCAGTGATCCTCCGGGTCAGCGGGATATTGTTCGCCCTGATATAGTCTAGGTTAACACTATCTTCTACTCGTTGGAAATAACCTATCGTGACACCCTCCGGCAAGATCCTGTAGAGTCTAAGCGTATTCGGGATCTTGCCCTGCTCTCTCAGTTGAAGCATGGCTTCGTCAACGGCCATGCACCAGTAGAGGTCTCCCTCATCAACTATGAGGCGCCACTCCTGCAAGGCATTATCACCGCCCAGACACATCCATGATATGTTCTGCAAGCATAATTATTATTCCTCCAAACCATCACGAAGTACATGGGGGAGCTGGTCTGAAGTGCTTGTGAGAGCATCCATAGGGAGCCAGGCAGTACTAGGGATAACGAGTATAAAGATGCTGGCAGAGCCAACGACGATCTATCTTCTCCAGTATTCCCGGGAAGGCTGTATGGGAGGCTGTATATTCTGTCCTCAAAGCAGGAGATATAGGGGCGGATCAAATTATGTGTCAAGGATCGACTGGCCACCGGTAGATCTAGAGACTCTCAAGTCCGCGCTACGGAACAATCATGAAAAATACCATCGTGTCTGTATCCAATCAATCATAAAGCCTTCTTGGCTCAACGAGTACCTTGAACTGATCGAGGCGATCAAGTCATCCACGGAGAAACCAATAAGCGCTGCAGTCAATATCATAGGCTATCGTGGCCTACTCATGCTGAAACAGAAGGGCGTCGAACGAGTAGGCGTAGGTCTCGACGCTGTATCCGAGAAAGTATTTAGACGTGTAGGGAAACCAGGCTCCTGGAATGCTTATTGGAGATTCATAGAAGACGCTGTAAAAGTTTTCGGAAGAGACCATGTAACAGTCCATGTAATCCTTGGTCTTGGCGAGAAAGAAGAAGAGACCATGAGGACACTGAGAAGGATCTATGATATCGGTGCAAGGGCGGCCTTATTTGCCTACACACATGCGCCGGGCACGGCTCACTTCGGCATGAGGCCGGGGATCGAGTATTATAGGAGAATTCAAGTATTGAATTATCTCCTCATGAAGGGCTGGTCTCCCAGTGAATTATTCGTAGAGGACAAGATAAGGCCTAGGATCGCCCGTATGATCCGTGAGGATCCATATGAGTATCTGGAAGCAGTACTGACAAGTGGTTGTCCAGGCTGTAATAGGCCATTCTATAACGAGAGGCCATCGGGCCCCATCTATAATTATCCGTCCCATAAACTCCTCCTGAAGGATAAAGATAAGGTTGCGGCTGAGATTAGAAGAGCTTTCGAGATGTAGACAGGATGCCGCGGCGCCGTGTAAAAGCATTTATTCCTGGGAAAGCCTTCCCTTCGGTCAGCATTACGGGTTCTAGGTGCTGGCTAAACTGCAGATACTGTATGGGTAGGTATCTTGGACAAATGGAACATGTAGATACGCCTGAGAAGCTATACTGGTATGCTCGACAGGTCAAGAAGAACGGCGGTATAGGCCTATTGATAAGCGGTGGGTTCACCAGCGACGGGAAACTCCCATATAGGGCCTTTCTACCGAGCATAAAGAGGATTAAGAAAGAACTAGGCCTTATACTAAGTATTCATCCAGGCCTGGTTAGCCGCGAGGAGGCCGCCGAGCTAAGGGAGGCAGGTATAGATATTGTCGACTACGAGATAATATTGGACGTTCAGACAATACGCGGTGTTCTAAACTTACATAGATCAACGGACGATTTTATCAGAACATACGAGTACCTTGTGGAAGATGGGCCGCCATACATAGCTCCACACATACTTGTCGGGGCAAAACATGGTATTATCTCTTGGGAGTACCGTGCAGTAGAACTCTTATCCCAGTATAAGCCGTACATAATCGTATTCCTTGCCCTCATACCTACAAAGTATACTCCCATGTATGGAATCCCTATGCCACGCACTGATGAATTCATAAACCTTCTAAAACATGCGAGGAGATACCAGTGGATCATAAGTGTTGGGTGCATGAGGCCTAGGAGTTTCAGGACAAGGATAGATCCTATAATCATCGATAAAGAGCTTGCCGACAGGATTGTTCTTCCTAGAAAAGACTATATCACAATGTATGATTTAAAAACCGTGTATTCTTGTTGTTCAGTACCTGATGAATTACTTGAAGAAACAATCGGGATCAGGTAATAAATAAGATCAAATACATAATATATTAATTGAAAACAAGGAATCCCGTTCTGCAGGGGTTATGGCCTTGCCCCGGATCCTGGTTTTATCATCAAATGAACTACTTGAGCTTCTAGACCCGAGAAGCCTTGTCGAAGAGGTTTCGGAAGCTTTCAAAAAATACAGTCGTGGCGAAACAGTGACGCCGCCGAGAACAGTTTTTCACGTCGAGGGTAATTGGTGGGGTATAATGCAGAGCTATGTTCCAGGGATGGGAGTCGGCGTCAAAGTAGTGAATATAATACCCTCGAACAGGGAGAGGGGTTTACCCACTATTCAAGCACTAGTATCACTATATGATCCGGTGACGGGTTCTCCGTTAGCCATTATGGAGGGAGGAGTTCTTACAGCGCTCAGAACCGCGGCCGCATCTGCTTTATCCGTAAAGCTATTGGCTCCAGAAGAGGAAGGCCCTGTCGCGATCATAGGTACTGGCTACCAGGCAAGGTTCCAGCTACGCTTCATAACAGAGTACTATAAGCCAAGCCAGGTAAGGATCTATGATATCAGTAGAGAAGCAATGGAGAAATACAAGGAGTATGTTGAGAAAGAACTAGGCCTAGACGTCTACATGGCATCCGACCACAGGGATTGTATCAGAGGGGCAAAGATAATAGTCGAGGCATCGACAACGAAGGATCCAGTTATTTATGGAGACGCATTAGAGCCGCCGGCCCACGTGATAAGTATTGGTGCACACATGCCGGATGCTAGGGCTTTAGATGATGAAGCGATCAAGAAGATGGATTTGATCGTTGTTGATTCTCGGAAAGCAGTAATGGAGGAGGCAGGAGACATCATAATTCCTGTGAAGAAAGGATTGATCAGACTAGAAGAAATAAAGGAGCTGGGAGAAATCGCCGAAAACCCGCCGAGCGAGAGACCGGCACTAACCCTCTTCAAGAGCGTCGGCCTCGCAATACAGGATGCCTGCGCAGCTCACCTAGCATATAAGAAGGCGCTAGAGAGAAATATGGGTAAATGGGTCGAAATATAAACTATACAATACATGAAAAACATTAAATGTTTTTCAACATACATAATGGATAGACCAGAAAAATACATAGTCTTATTCATTGACTGGTGTCTCGATTTGTTTGGAAAGAACAAGCATAAGAACAAGAAGAAGGAAAATATATTCGATAGATTAGCGTTTACAGTCGAGGATTTCAAAAAGATCAGTAGATCTAGTTATATCACCCCTGCCATTCTATCAACAACGACAGCTAAAATGTATATTAAATCTATGACCAAAGGATCATATAATCTCAAAATATATAGGCAGTACAAGTTCGAGGACTACGAGAAACTATATCCTGCGAAGAAAAATAAACCGGAAAGACAGAGTAAGTGATAAACCTATGTAATTAATGGAGAGATTCTCCGTAACAATTTTATTTAAAACACTGATTTATCAACGCTATTGTGAGAGTTACCGAGTTGAGAATGTATGAACACGGTACTATTCAGATCTGGCCCCGTCAAGATAGCTATCAGATCAGTGATAGCCGATGAGATTAGCAGGGGCCTAAACACTAGTTTTGCTCGAAGATACATTCCGGACTTCACGCTTGAGACCGTCTCAGGAGAACCAGACGATCCAGACGCCGTGATAAACTGGGAGAGCTCTTCAGCCGGGTTCAAGGTGGAAGAAACGGATCTCAGTGGCAGACCCGAAGAATACACGGTGAAAACACCAGCTCCAGCCCCCTACGTCAACGAGGCCCCCTATTTCTTCATACTACAGGTTCTCAGCAGGCTTTACGCTAAGAAAAACATGGTTGTCTTCACCGACACGGTTAGTTTCGTGGGAAGAGACGGCGAAGCAATAGTCCTCATGGGATATCCTCATTCTGGCAAAAGCACTATAACGGCAATAGCACTTCATAAGGGCTACATTCCCCTGACTACTGAGAACACTGTTATAGATTTTAGCCGGGCCGAGCCATTGATAAGTGGTGGTACGAGCATCCTTGTCTACGATCCCGTAATCAAGGATCTATATGGTGTATCTACACCCGTTCATGATAGGACGAGGCATGGCTATGTCATAGTAGATCTAGACAAAGTTGTTCCTGAGAGACGTGACAGGCTAGGCAGGGGCGTTAGGATATCGAGGCTATATGTTCTACACTGTAGTTTCTCAAGCGTAGGCGCTGATCAGAAGCCTATAAGGGGGAGGAAGATCCGTAAGACACTATGGTATTTCGCCACGGCACTTGTTAAAGGCGTCGATTACTATGATCCCTACCCATTAGATCTCGGCACAGTCGATGCTATGAAGCCTATTGGAAAAGCTATTATGAGGATGTCGGACGAGTATGGATGCAGGTTTTTCGAAGTTTACGGCAGACACGATGAAGTATTCAAAATGATCACCGGGATAGGTGAAGACTAGAATAGGATATCATAGTATGTCATCATATCACCAACTATTCTTCTTAAGAACCTGTGTAACGGATATGCCGTGAATAATGAGATCACCGCACCAATAGCTAGGGCTTCCACAGAAATGCTGTGAAGATAGAATGCTAGTCCAGATATCGACATGAATATAATTATAATAACTATTTCAAGCATTACGGCGGTGAATCCTTCAACAGTGTATATTCCGGCAGGAGTCTCCCTGATCACTTGTTTCTTACTAGCCATATAAGATAATATCATGAGCTGTATAGCGCCAGCAATAACACCGCCGGGCACGTAGAACGCCGTGATAATAATCATTGATGGATCGTGGAAGTAAGCGGATAAACCGGCGAGCATGACTAGGCCTGCCCCGACACAGTATGTGGCGAGCCTAGAGATCAGTGCGGCGGCGACGGGGGCCATGTCTATCGCATATACTCTGTAGAGCCAGTAACACCTTAGATCCCATGCAATTACTTGTGCGCTTAAAGAGTAGAGCGCCATGCCAGTCATCATTGGTATGAAGAACTCTATAAAGTACGCATTAATCTGCGAGGCTACACCGAAGTATGCGCTAGCTGCTAAGCCGGCAATAATGGATACAGCCATTATAATGATTAAGCCCCCGAGGTGTTTGGGATTAAAGATTCTCCCAGTGAATAAGTAGGAATATAGGATCTCCGATGGACTGCCGAACTTGATCTTGGCTTTCCCGCCCTCGAAGATTTTCCCTCTATAGAAACTCTTAGGGCTGAGATCCTCGATCCCGATCCTCCTCGCCAGGAATGACGCTATAAGGGCTAGACCAATTATTTCCGAATAACCTATAATTAATGATAGTGTTGCCTGAGATACTTCTATGCTTGTTGCTAGAGGCGCCACCAAAGCATATGCTATCGGCATATAGGGTAAGGCCAGTATAGGTGAGTAACCATGTATCACTAGCGAGTGAACGACACTAGCCACGAGGATTCCAATAAATAATACAATGAATAATCGCTTTCTACCCGTCTTCCTCCTGACGAGTGTGAATAGGGTATCAATAATTATGACCGCGCTCAGTATAATCAGGCTTCCAAACATGAATAGTATTGCTCTAAGAGGATCATTAGTCATGAATAGCCCGAATAAAGCTAGGCCCAGGAAAGCAGGCAGTAATAGTATCGGGCCTGAAATAGTCTCAAGAATATTTGCCAGCATGTATTCCTCCAAATCAACGGGCTGGCTCAAAACAGTCTCATATATCTCCTCAGGAATATAGATCGGCTTACCTCTAAACAATACGTAAATCGTATAAGCAATGAGTATGGCCGAGATAATCAACGAAATTGTTACATGGTTTAACCCCAAGCTATGGAGAAAAGGCTCCATAGACACTAGCAAAGACGGTGAACTATAAAGGTTCTGCGTGTACTCTACAGCATTAATAATGAAAATAGCCGTTACGAGAACTATCATTGCCTGGCCGGAACGCCTCTTAAGCAATGGATTGATAGTCCTGTTCTTCGCGAGATACCAGAAGAGAGTAAGAATTACTCTAGGACGAAGCAATACTTTTCAGCCCCGCACTATCTCGAGAAACACTTTCTCCAAGCTCTCCTCTCTACCAGCCATCTTCTTTATCTCATCAATTCTTCCCTCCGCAACCAGCTTTCCCTTACTGATAATGCCTACCCTGGTACAGAATTTCTCAACCATGTCCAGTAAATGGCTACTAATAAGCGCCGTTACACCTTCTTTCTCGACTAGATCGCTAACTGTTTGTTTGAAGAAATACTGTGCCTCAGGATCCATCCCAGCCATAGGCTCATCCATAACCAGTAGTCTTGGTTTCACTATTAATGCGGCCGTTACTAGGACTTTCTGGATCATACCCCTTGATAACTCGATCAATAACTTGTTCTTCTTATCGGTGAGGTTGAATCCTTCAAGCAGATAATCAACGTGGTCTTTTACGTTCTCCCACTTCATGCTCCGTAGACCTACGACGAATTTCAAGAACTCTGTTACTGTGAGGTTCTTGAAGACCAGAGGGTTCTCCGGAACATAGGATATGTTCTTAAGGGCTTCAACCCTATCTTTGACAGGGCTTTTACCACATATTCTCACTACTCCATGGTCAGGCTTTAAGAGGCCTGCAATGATCTTTAGAGTTGTTGTTTTGCCTGCGCCGTTCGGCCCGATTAAACCATATATCTCGCCAGGCTTGACACGGATCGTTAGGCCATTGAGAGCTTTTACTCCGCCGGGATATGTCTTCCTTAGATCTATTAGTTCAAGTACATAATTCTCCAATGTTTATCGCCATCATTAATTATTCCTGTTTTAAATACTTATTAACAAATAAAGCTCTTTAGATTAAATTCTTCAACACTACTTCCTGTATTCAATACTTGTTCATCCTTGTTTTCTCCGCCGCGTATATCTGAACACGTTTTACTTTAACCTGTTTCGATTGAAAAATACATAAATAAATCTTATGATAATACAAAATCCATCCAACATGGAGAGTGCATGTGAGGAAGATGGTGGAGGCAAGGTATCTCGCAGCCCTCTTCTTGCTATCCCTAGTAGTCCTTACCATGGCGGCGACGACTTATTCCACCCTACCAATTAGGACTAAGGTAGTACCGAGCCTGGTCAAGGATCCTGTGACGCTAGTTCTCCCACCGCTCGTGAAAGGCGTATATACATATAACGCGTATGGTGCCGACGTCATCGTTACAGGGTCTACGGTGTTTACAAGCGACAGTGTGAACACGGCTAGAGGAATATTCATCTACAATGCCTCAACAGTCTATCTGAAAGACGTCAACATCATTGTCGACGAGATACATACTGGGTACAAGGCGGGTGACTGCTACATTTTCTCGGTGTCTGCGAAAAAGGTCAGTGGAGACAATGTAAACATAGTGTATAGAGGAGGACTATACTCGCTCCTCGGTAGCTATAACCAATACCTAAGGATAGTGGGGCTAAACATTTACACCGAGTATCCCGGCGAGATCAAGAATGTGAACATTGTACTACGGCCCAAAGAAGTTTATTCAGATACGCTCTACAGTTCGAGTGACTGGGTAGAACTAACGTTCATAGGTCTACGTATCAGCCTAACATCAGATGCATTCGCTAGCACACCGTACAAGATAGACCATATGAAGATATCCATCGGTTACAGTCTAGTAAATGTAACTAGAGGACTAGATATTCCATGGGTCTATGGAATAATGGCGTGGTCAACGATCCCGTTCTCTGGCACACCGTACCAGTATCCGGGAATCTTGGATATAGGTAGCCTAGACCTATCAGTGCCTTGTATTAATACTGGTAGATTCTCCATGATAGTCTATAACGGTATTTATGCCTCTAACATCCTCACAAGAATAGGGCAATTATATCTGCACAATGTACACCTAGTAGTCGCCAAGCATAATACCAGGTTATCCTTCAAGCTTGCACTAATAAATGTACTAGAGTATCCATACGGTACAACGTATACTAGCGGGTACAGGATTGGCAGGCTCATTCTCGACGACATAAGCACTTCCGGCAACAATATCGGGGGATTAAACATTATAGGTGTGGACAAAGCAATATGAGAGTTCAGATACGGCTCGATCATTACTAGGAACATAGATGTCGCACCATCTAATCCTGACACTAGTGGCTTGATCCCTATTTATCCATTAACGAAGATGATCGAGGCACCATATAACCAAAATACCAAGTCTCAAGTGGATGAATTAACATTTAACATATCGTCGTTAAAGTATCCTAACATGCCCGCCTACACGGAGACATACCAGGATAAGATCAACGGGGGGAGTATGGGTGTCAAGAAGATTATGGTGAGATACATCATGATAATCAAGTCGTCAGCGATACTGAAATACTATGATAGCCATAGCAGCCTCGAAACACTCGTCTTGAAGCCCGGTACGACAATGGTTTTAAGAGCAGAGATAAACTATCATACGCCCAGCAAGTACCAGGTAATGCTTGTATCCGGCAATATGATGGCTTTCGCACTATCTGACCCGTTGAAGCATAAGACTATAACGATACAGGTCGGTGGGAGAACGATAAAGACCTATGCTGCGGCGTTTTCAATGATAAACGGTATCGTGCTAGGCAGAGGATTCATCTTTCTCAGCAGCGGTAGAACATTAATGGTGAGACCAATATTCGGCGCAATATTGGGTGTATCATCCAATAGGCTCTAGTTTTTTAACGAGTCAGGGGCAGTGGGACGATATAATGGTTACGTGGCCAGGCATGGCTGTGTAGCCCTTATATCGCCCACTGCCTAGAAGACATGTTCTTCTACCGGATTATCTTGTGCATGTATGGGCTCCATATGGGCCTGTAATAGCCTAGTTTTTCATAGTATTTTCTGACACCTATCCCGCTTATGACCAGTATTTTCCTCGCATCGAATTCTTCGACAGCTATTCTTTCTGCTTCAGCCATGAGTCTACGGCCTATTCCGCGGTGCTGTATATCACCCTTCATACCTATAGGTGTCTCCGGCCCGTAGACGTGGAGCTCTCTTATGATCGCTGTCCTTGAACCTATCTCGGGCCTATGGGCTTTCTCGCTGGGGATTCTTAGTCTGAGTATTCCTAGTACTATGTCTTGCCTGGTATCCTTCATCTCTAGGAAAACCTCTATTCCGCCGCCTGCCTCATATGTTATCCTAGTTATACGGGTGTATCTTGGATCGGGTCTTTTACCGTATTTGTACAGCTGTAGGCCCGCCTCGCGATACCTTATCTCTCTTATCCTTATCCCTTTCTCCAAGCAACGCTTCTCTACGAGCTCTCTTAGATTAGCTTTCTTCGTACCAGCGACCACTTCGTCCGCTGGTATATCCCTCCTTATCCTCATAACTCTCACATACTCTGGTATGTACCTGTACATCTCCGAGACTATCTCAACAACCTCATCATCCGTGTAAGGCCTGTACTCCCCTCTCCTCCACATCTCGTAAAGCTCAGTTCCGGGAACGACCTCGGTCGGATAGATCTTAAGCATGTCCGGCCTATACTCCGGGTTCTCGAAGATCTCTCTCATCATCTCTATATCCCTGTCAGGATCGCTCCCGGGAAGACCCAGCATGATATGGTAGACTATCTTAAACCCCGCATCCCTAAGTATCTGGGTCGAGAGCCTCGTCGTCCTGCTCATATGTCCCCGCCTGATCTTCTCAAGGATATCATCATATATCGTCTGGACGCCAAGCTCTACACGTGTAGCTCCGAGATAGAGTAGTCTGTCGGCGTGATCCCATAATCCATAGTCCGGCCTTGTCTCAATAGTTAGGCCTACACAACGCTTAGCAGCTGTCTCGTTGCGGAGCTGAGCGTTCAGAAGACCCCACTCCCTAGGAGGCTCGGGATCGGGATACCTGTTCATCGCCTCGAGAGCCATCGCGATAAACCATTCCTGGTAGCGCGGCGGCAGTGCAAGGAATGTGCCGCCCATAACTATTAATTCGATCTTCTGCGCTGTATGCCCGAACATCTCGTACTGGCGGAGACGCCACCAGACCTGCCTATAAGGGTGGAAGCCGAACCTCCTAGCCCTTCTCAGTGCTGGCTCGT
>JAADCY010000137.1 GCA_013154205.1 Thermoproteota archaeon
GTAACGGCTCGTCCCCGCTATAATATGCTGCTGTCATGAAACGTACACCGTATATCTTTGGCGGAACAACTCCTTTCTCTTCTTCAGGCCAAGAACGGATATCAGCGCCTAACAATATGTGGAGCCCCGGATTAGTGAAGTCTAGATCCAGTAGTCCCGTCTCTATATTGTCTTTCGCAAGCAGTAATGCTAGTGTTCCAGCGATAACTGTTTTCCCGACACCTCCCTTACTACTCATTACTGGCACGACGAGTTTTATGCGGGATAACCTCTCTCTGGCAGCGAGGAGCCTAGGGTCAAGTCTTATCACTTCTACTCCACCTCGATCAAGGTGACATCTACTCCACGGCCTTTCACAATATCGAAATCACGGCTACCGCAACGAGGACATTTGTAGTACGAGAAAATAGTTTCTGGGACAAAATGTATGGCTTCACGTATTGTTTCATCGAAAACATTCATATCAGGTTTCCATTCATATCCGCATTTCCTACATTTAAGCACTGGTTCCTCGTCTTCAAAATCGATCTCCTTGACCTGGTAGCCCATGCTCTCAAGTATTTCTTTAAGCGCAAACCCTAGGATCTCCTTGTCTATGCTCTGCAGGACGCCTAGCCTGATGATTACTCGCTTAATGTTTTTCTTGCCCTCGCCGCCTATCCTGTAGACGATGTACCTGGCGAGGGCGTCTGCCAGCGCCCATTCGTGAACCATTATGTTGCCACCATTATCGGGATATTGTTGCTATGGGATAAAATAAGTATCATGTGGCCATTCGATCAAGATTATTAATCCAGGCGTAAAGGATACTCATGATAATTGATGCCACTATAGAGGGTAATGATATGGTTAGATATAGAAGGCTCTACCTATGGATCGATAAGTATCCTGACTATTCGTTCTACACGGTTTTCATAATTAATGCATTGATCCAGCTGGTCCTGGGTGTTTCAACGGCGTTTATAATCCTCGTCTCGGCAATTATGCTTGTTAACTTCGCCGTGGTTCTAGTCTCTAATCTCTTAGTGAAGAACCTGTTGAGGCGGAGCAGGCCTTCAACATACTATGTTGTACATGGACGTGGAGCGAGAGTATTTGAGGGTTCTTTCCCAAGTCTCCACGCACAATTCGCTTTCGCCATGGTGACAACATTCATGGTCTCCCTATACCTTTATGTCGATGGGAACATGCTCTCCGCTAATCTCGTCGTAGGCGTACCCGTAATCTACCTTATGGCGTTCATTGTAGCTTTGTCGAGATACCTCATAGGGGTACATCATCTAGTAGATGTTGTTGGGGGTGCAGTGCTCGGCGTCCTTCTATCACTGCCTGTCACTCTCTACGTTTATGGCTCAATGAAGGGGTTATCCCTAGTCCTCCAGGCCGTGCTTGGAGCAGTATTCTTCATAACAGTCTACATGTTGTCTAGTCTAGAGAGAAAACATCTCTCATCTTAGTCTAGATTAAGGAAGGGGATGTTCTCAGCCCATATCCTGCATGTTCCCTCACTACTCACCATACATGGGCCGTACGGGTTCTCAGGAGTACATCTCTTGAGGAATAATGGACAGTCGGTAGGCTTAGCGGCTCCTAGGACGACGTCGGGGCAGCGGCAGCCGGGGAGATGTTCTCTGGACCCAGGCTTCTCCTCGATCCCGAGTACTGATACGAGGTCTTTATCCCTGTACTCTCTACGGGGATAAGCGCCGCTGTCAGGTATGTAGCCTATTGCTCTCCAATAGGCCGTCCGTGCTTCATAGACTTTCTCAATAGCTTTTTTCGCCTGGATGTTCCCTTCCGGCTTCACAACCCTCGTATATTCATTTATAAGGCTTGGCTTATCCTTGATCCTCATCTCGAGGATGTATTTTATCGATAAAAGCACGTCGATGGGCTCGAAGCCCGAGACCACTACTGGGACACCATAATCTCTTGGGAGGAAAGACCATGCATTAGCACCTATAATCGACGATACATGACCGGGGGCGATGACACCATCAAGCCTTATATCGGGCCTGTTTTCAAGGAGGTACCTCATAACTGGTGGGGTTAGCCTATAGGCGTGTAGGATAAACATGTTGTCCGGAACGCTCCCTGCCAGTAAGGGGTAAGCCGTAGTAGGAATAGTTGTCTCGAAGCCGACGGCGAAGAATACGTGCTTACCACTCTTATCTCTAAGTGCGTGTTTAACAGCGTCTAGAAAGCTATAGACAACATTGACTTTTCCACCCATTGCATGGGCTTCGTAGAGGCTCCTTATCCCCTTAATCCTCGTACCAGGCAACTTATAGGCGTCGCCATAAGTATGGATAGTGTAGCCGTTCATGCTGAGCTCTATCAAGAGATCAACGTAGTAGCCGGGAGTAATACACACCGGACAACCGGGCCCAGCTATTAACTCAACGTTCTCAGGCATGAGTGTTCTCAGCCCGTAATGAGATATGGTCCATTCATGTGTTCCACAGAAATTCATTATCTTAACCGTACCGCTGATCTCCTTTGCCAGGGATTTTATCTCGTCTACAATGATTGATGCTTTAGGGTTTTTCTCGAAGACGTGCTTAATTATTCTTATGATATCGTTTTTCGTCATGATAATGGACACCAGATTATCACTGGATGTTTCTGCGGTGTTTCTATGGTAATGTTTATTTTATAGATTTGTTTTTGATTAGTTATCTGATATCGAATAACGAATAAGGCGTCTAGCCATGAGCAAAGCAATACCAATAATACTAGTCATCATAATCATCGGAGCAATAATCTCGGCAGCATACTACGAAACACACATGACAAACACCAAAACATATACCAGCACAACAACCACAATAACGCAGCATACAGTCATCCTATACGTCTTATCGGGAGCAGGCCTCATGAAGCCCATGAACGAACTAATACAGCAGTTCCAGCAGAAATATCATGTAAAAGTCATCGTCGATTACGGTGGTAGCGGAGAAATATTCGCGAAGCTAAAAACAGGAGAAGGAGAGGTATTCGTTCCGGGCTCATATTATTACGCTGCCCAAGCAATAAAGGATAAATTCATAATACCATCCACCCTAGTCAACATAACCAAGCATATACCAGTTATCGCTGTCCCAGTAAATAATCCTGAGAACATACATAGCCTAAAGGATCTCCTAAAGCCAGGGTTCAAGATAGCAATAGGGGATCCTAAGGCTTGCGCAATAGGCAAGGTAGCCTATAAGATCTTCAAGAAGAACGGCTTATGGAACATGTTCGAGGAGAAGATGAAGAGAGGCGAGGTAGTCCTAGCGCCAACCGTGAACCAGCTACTCCTCTATCTCGTAACTGGACAGGTCAAAGCCGCCATAATCTGGGAAGACCTCGCAACCTGGAGCCAAGCCCATGGCAAGATAAAGATAATCGAGATACCCGCGAACCAGAACATAATCAAGACGATCCCGGCCGCTGTAACAGTTTACGCCGAGAAGAACGGGAAGCTGAAGATCGCCGAGGAATTCGTCGAGTACATATCATCAAGCCAAGGACTAAAGATCTGGGAGAAATGGGGATTCAAGCCTTGGCATCCCTAAAGTTCTCAACACTATGCATTATCATAGCCCTCATAGTCTCATTGATCCTTTTTTCTGCATTCATAGCTCTACTCGTCATGATTTCTCCCAGTGATTTTATTAGATCCCTTGAGACAAAAGAGATGCAGTACTCCTTAAAACTAACTATTACAACATCACTCATATCCACATTCCTCGCGGTAATCATAGGTATACCTGTAGCCTACGCATTGGCCCGTAAGGATTTCCCGGGCAAGAACCTTGTCAAGACAATCCTTGATCTCCCCATGGCGATGCCCGAGATTGTTCTCGGAATAACCCTTCTACTATTATTTGGACACACTCCCCTAGCACAATTCCTTTCAATGATAGGAGTCAAAATAGTGTTCTCACCATTAGGTATAATTGTAGCCCAGTTATTCTCGGCACTCCCCTACACTCTACGAATCCTATCATCTTCTTACGAAACGATTAATCCCAGATATGAATTAGTATCGCGTAGCCTAGGCTATGGTGAGCTCGAAACATTCGTCAAAATAACTCTACCTCTCTCCAAGGCCGGCCTGATAGCGTCAACAGCTGTTGCTTTCGCAAGGAGCGTGGGTGCTTTCGGGGCCGTGCTAATACTGGCTGGCGGAGTATACATGGTGACCGAGACATTACCGATAACCCTTTACCTAAACATATCCTACGGCAACTTATCAATGGCGATCAGTGCGGGCATACTGTTGATCATAGTATCGTTCATCACGATATTCATTATCGAGAAAATGGGAGGTGGTAAACTCTGGAGATAATGAGAGTAGAGAACCTATCAGTTGATCTTGACAGTTTTCACCTCAGAGATATTAACCTGAGGGTTGAGAAAGGAGAATATGTCTGTATAATAGGACCAACAGGCGCTGGCAAGACTGTCCTTATAGAGACGATCGCGGGCTTCCATAAGCCTAGTAAGGGGAGAATTATTCTCGAAGGCGAAGATATTACCTGCAAGCCACCTGAGAAAAGAGGTATATCCATCGTTTATCAAGACTACATGTTATTTCCCCATATGACTGTCTACGAGAACATAGCTTATGGTGCTAGGAAAAAGATACGGGACAAGAAGAGTCTTGAAGAAGAAATAATGAGAATAGCTGGCATCATGGGGATAAAACACCTCCTTGATAGGAGGCCGGAGACCCTGAGCGGTGGTGAACAACAAAGAGTAGCTATAGCCAGAGCAATTATTTCCAAGCCAAAGCTCCTATTGATGGACGAGCCTTTCAGCGCACTAGATACTAGGACTACTGAGAAACTAAGAGATTTTGTCAAACGAGTCGCCTCGGAATATGGTCTAACAATTATTCATGTTACACACGATATAGTGGATGTCTGGAGCCTGGCCGACAAGGTCGCGATAATGAATAATGGTAGGATAGTACAATACGGAGAGGTAGAGGAGGTTTTCTCCCGGCCCGCAGATAATTTTGTCGCAGACTTCATAGACGTCAATATTCTTGATGGAGAAATTGTAGGGTCGTCGAGAGATGTGGTGCTGATTAGAGCGGGCGACATATTGTTGAAGGCCAAGGCTAATACGGTGATCGGACAGCATGTAAGGGTCTTCATAAGGCCTGAAGACATCTATGTGACAACCGAACAGAAACGTATAGGGTCTGAATGCTTTAGGGCCGTGGTGGAGAAAATAGTTGAGAACGGCCCATACATTCATTTATATCTTTCACGTAATGAGATCGTTCTCAAAGCTATTCTTACGAGGGGATATGCCAAATGTCTCGGTTTATCCCCAGGTAGACAAGTCTATGTCCATATTAGGCCGGAAAACATAAGGGTGGCTAGAACATGAGGCACTCTCTTAGTACTCAGTGGGTCCCGGATGACAAGCTAGAGGAATGGCTACGAGAAGATTCTTACCCATTAGATCTTACATCCTTCGCGCTAAACATTCACGGTAAAGCCGTAGCTAGGGTAATCACGCGTGAGAAAAGCATAGTCGCCTGTACGGAGGAGGCCGCCCGGTTATACATGTTAGCCGGGGCAGAAAGGGTCAGACGCCTAGTACACACTGGGGCAACCGTAACTCCCGGGCAAATACTTCTAGAAGTAGTGGGGGACGCGTATAGCCTCCATAAGGCTTGGAGGGTTGCACAGACGATAATTGCGGTTTTCTCGGGAGTAGCTACGCGGACGAGGCGATTTGTAGAACTAATTAGAAAACATGGTGGCCGGACTGTTCTAGCGACAACGAGGAAGACACTGCCCGGTCTGAGACCATTATATATAAAATCCGTGATCGCTGGAGGCGGCGTACCACATAGGCTTGGACTTTATGATAGCATACTGGTCTTCCCGAACCATAAAAGACTAATCGCTGCGAAGACCGCTGAAGAACTAGTACAGATGGTAAAACAGGTTTTTCCCGAAAAACCAGTAACAATCGAAGCTAAGAGCTTAGATGAAGCAATCGAAGCCATAGATGCTGGCGCAGATGCGGTACAGCTAGATAAATTAGCACCATCAGAGGTCAGAGAAATAATAGATTATATCAGGCGAAAGCATCTGAACACCAAAGTTATCGTCGCTGGAAACATAGGTATCGATAATATAGAAGACTATGCGAGGCTCGAGCCAGATATTATCGTGTCTTCGGCCCCATATTATGGGAAACCAATAGATATTACAACAACAATAGAGAGGATCTAGTGTGGATACTTTAGTTGATGATAAAACCGGTGATCTTATGGGTAAAAAATACCGTGTACGCCTAGACGTTATTCTAGAGGTTGACGGCGAGAAGCTGATGGATTCAAGGCTTGCGAGAATATTGTTGCTAATAGAAAAACACGGCTCAATCCTAGCGGCTGCGAGAACGCTTGGAATACCATATTCTAGGGCGTGGGACTATATCTTGAAGGCAGAACGTGTTTATGGCGATAAAATAGTCGAGGCTAGACGTGGGGGGCGTAGGGGTGGGGGTGCAAGGCTCACAGAAAAAGGAAAAGAGCTGCTGAGAGAATACCTTGATATTTACCGTAGGCTGACCAAGAGAGATCTGGAGGTAAAAGAGATCAGGATTATTCCTCCCGACATCGAGTACATGGGAAGCCACGATCCAGGTGTAAACAGGATATCTGCCATCATGCGTGAAAAATACGGGCTGATAATGGATCATCAATGGGTAGGCTCAGGCCTAGGTATTGCTAGTATCGTTATGGGGGAAGCCGATCTTGCAGGTATACACATATATGATAGAGACACAGATAATTACAACCTTCCATATATAAGGAAATCAATATATTCAAGCCACATAGCCCTCATAAGAGGATATAAGAGATCCATTGGTTTCGCCACAAGACACCGCATGAGTATAGACGAGATCCTGGACGGGCTACTATCAGGTAAACTTGTTCTCGTAAACAGGCAGAAAGCTTCCGGTACAAGAATCCTACTAGACACACTGATCATGGTGAAAACAGGGTATGAGAACCTCGATGAAATTGTCTCAAAGATAAAAGGCTACGAAGACGAGGTCAATACTCATTTCGAAGTAGCCGAGAAAGTAGCCAGTGGCGAGGCAGACGTAGGACTTTGTATTGAATGGGTTGCTAAACAATACGGCCTAGAATTCATTAGGATTAAATGGGAGCACTTCGACTTCGTCGTCGGCAGGGAATCTATACATAGCGAGTGGTTTGAGAAACTTGTTGAAACACTTAGATCAGATGAGTTTAGATCCTATATGTCTGGTCTCAAGGGATATGAGATCCCCGATGATATAGGCACGATTATTTATCCCTAGATCAATCTGACAACTATTTCTTCGCCTTCAGAATAACCCTCAACATGCCCGGGGATAACAACATAGCCGTTGCTCTTGGATAGACTAGAGAGTATCCCGCTTCCCTTCAGCATGTAGGGCTCCGCGTATAGCTTGTTCCCCTCAATGCTGAGCTTAACCCTTATCAGGCTCGTATAACCGACTCTATTCGGCAGACTCCTCATGAGTACGGCAACAGCGTAGGGTCTCTCGAGACCCTGTAGGCCATATTTCTCGATAAGGGCTTTTCTCAGTATGAGTTCTAGCCCGGTCCATGCGGCTACTGGATAACCACTTAGAAGCATTACGGGCTTACCATTTACTACCGCGAGGCTTGTCGGTCTTCCAGGCCTCATAGCCACTCCTCTGAAAACCCATTCTCCCATATCTTCAACTACATCCCTGACAATATCGCTCTCGCTCACGCTTGTACCGCCCGTAGTGAAGACTATGTCATAGCGTGAAACAGCATAGGCTAGAGCCTCCCTCACGGCGCCTGGGTCATCTGGATAAATGCCTAGATAATCGGCTTTGAAGAGCCCTGTTTCTTCGAGATAAGCTTTTACGAGGAAACCGGTGGAAGCATAGATCTTGCCTTCAACATAGGGTTTCCCGGGCTCGATGAGCTCATTACCAGTACTGATAATCGCAGCCGAGAGCTTCCCGTAAACCTTTACCTTATCTATACCATTACTGGCGATGATCCCTATGTGCTGAGCCCTGATCCTCTCACCTCTAGGCACGATAATGCTTCCCCTTGCGAAATCCTCTCCTTTTCTCGAAACATTCGCATAGCGGCTCACAGGCGAGTAAATTTCGACTTCATCATCGTTTCTCATAGTATCCTCATACATCACAATCGCGTCAGCACCACGTGGAAGAGGAGCACCAGTATGTATCTCTACGGCTTCGCTAGGCCCTATAACGTGTTTATCGGGTTTATCCCCGGGCTTCATGATACCTATTATCTTGAGAACCGCTGGGTTATTCACAGTGGCGCCCTG
The DNA here is from genome assembly GCA_013154205.1 of Thermoproteota archaeon. GTDB lineage: Archaea > Thermoproteota > Thermoprotei_A > Sulfolobales > Desulfurococcaceae > JAADCY01. The sequence continues at coordinate 8,364 of JAADCY010000137.1, forward strand.
CACATCAACTGCTCTCACAGCATAGCCGTCTACGGCGCTACGATCGAACTCTGGCATGTCAATTCTAGCCACTATGTCTTCGGCCGAGAATAACCCGAGGGAGTTAACGAGTTCAATAATGTCTGAGGGAAGACTATTGGGGAGCACGTCGCTTAGCTTAGCGATAGCGTCTTCTACGCTAATGAGCTTTCCGAGGAACCTCGGCAAAACATATCCCTCCAGCACTATTTCCCGGTTAAGGTTTAAGCTAAAAACAATTAATAACAGATGTGCATCACTATATGGTTGAACCAGGTAATTTATGTAAGTGGTACCAAATGAGCCGTAAGCATTTATGGATTATAGCGGCAACAGTATTAGCAGTCATAATAATATCTACGTCAGCCTATCTATTCATTCACGCCTACCAATCCGAAAACAATAATAACCAAGCAATCCCGCGCGAGCTCCTCAAGCTCTACGTACTCTCAGCTCTTTATCTAGATAAAACTAGTAATTCACTATACCATTCAGTCTACGGGCTACCATCAACGCCGAGTATCACTGTTAAAGACATTGAGAACCTACTAAAACAATACCGGGAAGACGAGAAATTCCTTCCCCTAGTCCCCGTCACGGGCCTTGATAAACTACTCATAGGCACTTATAACACATATAGAGATATCGCGATAGTCGCAGGCCACATAATCAGGATTAATAAGCGTACATCACAACTACTCCCCGAGATGAAAAAATCACTAAAAAACCTTGTGAACTGCAACTACACGGGCGCCATGAAGATATACAATACGATCAAGGACGAGATAAATAGTCTTAGTAGTGAGATAGGCAATGCGCTTCTCAACTTAACAAGTATAAATAAGGAATACATCCTATCACCAAAACATATGGAGACGATAAACAAGACGATCACTCTGCTTCAACAACTAGAGAACATACTAGACAAGTACACATATATAATGAACACATTCCAGAACAACCCATCTATACTTCAGAAAGCATGTATGATTTCCTCCGGCAAACACCCCAGCCTTAACCAGCAGCTGATCCAACAAGCATCAAACCTCCTTAACCAAATGAATAACTCGCAGATGGCAGCCCTAGAACCATATAAGGACGCATTACAAGCGCTCATAGGAAGCATATTGTCCCAAGCCATGAATAACGGGAATAATGGGCAAAACAATGGTTCCCAGAGTAATACATCTGGTAACGGTGCAGGCTCCTATAACTATACGGAGACAGACTAACAATGATAGATATAACGAATCCGTGGGTGTTCATCGTACTTCCCGGGCTGATAGCTGTTATTATTCTTATACATATGCGTGCTTCCCGGAACAAAGCCGTGTTGGAGAAATCATTAATGGGTAGGGGTACCTCCACTAGGTTTAAACTCGTATTATCAGCGATAGCGATAATATTACTAGTCCTCGCATTATCACAACCCGTCATTGCCTACAAGGAGAAAATACCCATTAACTCAGTGCAGGAGATGATGAAGTATAACAGTAAGTTACCGGCACAATACATTATCCTAGTCGATGTATCACCAAGCATGCATAGGGGGATGCCTCCACGGATCGATACGGCGGTAAAAGTTGTTGAGACAATTATAGGAAGCATACATGATAATGGGACTATAGTGCTGAGCGTTTTCGGCGGTCGTGTGGAACAGCTTTACGTCGGTCCACCCTATAACGCCACTAAGGTAGTTGGGCTCATTAAGAACTATGATATAGAATACACAGCCATAGGAGACGCAATAGGATACGCTCTCTCATGTGCTCATGCATCAAGCCTTCCAAGCATAGCCATAATAATAACTGATGGCGCTAACAACTATGGATCAAACCCTATCCAGTCATATATTTACGCGAACAAGTCACGTCTACCGGTGCTCTTCATAAGGATCGATGATGATCCGAGGGCAAATACTTTGTTCGCAGAGCTAGCAAGACATGGAGCCTATATAGTCTCAGCCACCAATAACTTGCCGCTTAAACAGCTTAAACCGGTAATCATTAATGCTGTACACCATATGAAGTATTTAGCCCTTGTAGAATCTGGGAAAAACTATGTATTGATCACTAGAACATCTAATCTTCCATCAATGATCTCAGGCCTCGCGGGCCTCGCAGCAATCGTTGTATCAAGGCTCCACTGGTGAATATCATGATAGGGTTCGAGAGGCCCTTAATGATCGTGGCGGCAGTGGTCGCAGCCATAGTGTATCTTGTACTGGCATACCTCAAAGCTGAGGAACAATACAATAGGCGTAACAAGTTCTATAATCCATTGATAAAATATGTTGTATCCCCAAGGATCCCCCGGAACAAAGTATTACTAGAGCATTGCCTCACAGCCATAGCGGTATTCTTCATATTATTTGCTCTCGCGAATCCCTACATAGTCGTGACTAGCTATAAGACTATCAATATTGTGTCACAGGCAAATCTCAGGATCAAGGCTAAGCCAGCCGTTGTCCTAATCATAGATACTTCTGGCAGTATGCAGGGAGTAAAGATCGCTGAGGCTAAAGAAGCACTCATAAGATTCGTCAAGATAATAGACGGAAAAGCAGATATAGGCCTCATATCTTTCGCCTCAACGGTAAAAACAGCTATTCCACCCACAAGCAATACGAGCATGATCATATCGGAGATAAAGAAGCTGCAAGCAGGCGGGGGCACAATGTATCAATACCCCTTAACAACCGCTCTTAATTGGCTAAGAACATACAGGTACTTCAATGTCTCAGCATACGTGG
>JAADCY010000206.1 GCA_013154205.1 Thermoproteota archaeon
TTATATCCATTAGGACGACACCGATCTTTGAGAGGTACTTGGCGTACATCCCGGCGAGGAGTTTCTCGTTCAATATGCTGGCGACATGTCCTTCCATGATGGGGAGTCCTGCCCTGGCAATAATCGATTGTTCATCCAATGCTCCTGCACCGCGGCGGACAAGTTATTATGGGCTATCGTTATTCTCTAGACATGCTCCCCTTATAATGATAATTATGAACAGCCATGTATTCATCAGGGATTGATTATCATGCCGCGTGGAAAATGCAGGGTCTGCGGTAGAGAAGCCGAGTACTGGGTTCCATGGGCTAACGCATGGTTCTGCCGAGACCACTATATCGAGTACTATAACAGGCGTATCAAGAGGGTCTGGGACAAGTACTTCCCCAATGATCCGGGGGATACATTGATAGCTGTTAGTGGCGGAAAAGACAGTGTGGCTCTCCTCTATAGTGTCTCGAAGATACTTATGGAGAAAGGTGTTCGTCATAACGTGTTGTTCATTGATCTAGGTATCCCCGGGTACAGCGATGAATCACTAAAGATTGTCAAGTGGAACGCGGGGAGACTAGGCCTTAATGTCGAAGTCGCTAGGCTAGAGGATTACGGTTTCACACTACGAGACATCCACAGGCTGGTCAAGACGAGGAGGATACGGAGGCCTGTCTGCAGTATCTGCGGGATGATCAAGAGGTACTTGATGAACAGGTACGCTTATGAGCATGGCTACAGCCTAGTGCTCACGGGCCATAATCTCGACGACATGATAGGGTTTACCTTGGCAAGCCTTGTCTCGGGAAGAATAGAGGATCTGGTCAAGCTCAGACCATACGTTGAGGGGCACGACAGGCTCGTCGCTAGGGGTAAGCCTCTCCTATTCACTTACGGTGTTGAGAATAAATGGTATGTCGAAGCGATTGGGGCCAGAATAGTCGAGGCCGTATGCCCATATAGAACCGGGGAGTCCTCGGTGAACACAGAGCTCCGCGACGCAGTATTATCTGTCGACAAGAAACACCCAGGACTAGCGATCCTCATGGCCAGGAATACCGTGGATAAACTGATCCCAAGGATAAGGCTTCCCGGCAAAACCCTTGTCAGATGCAGTGTCTGCGGGTATCCCTCAAGTAGTGATCCATGTGGTTTCTGCAGGCTCAGAGAAAAGGTTTCCAGACTATTATCCTCCAAGAAGAAGTAGGCCGACAACGATCGCCATACTAACCATTGTCAATACGAACGTCGCACTAGCCGTGAACTCCGGCTTCCACCCATAGATCCTCGCTATCACCGTGTTGAACACGGCTGGCGGCATAATGCTTAGAACCATTATCTCTGCCTGGTACAGGGGCGGCATGGGGAATACGTGGAGTAATGAGTAGTGTATTATGGGGGATGCGATAAATCTCCAGAAGGCAACGGTCAGGAACTGTGGCTTGTAGACGAAGATATACTTCATTGTAAGGGGTATTGTGTATCCTAGGATGAATATGGCGCCGAAGCTGAGCATGTTATGTGTTGGAGCGAGCAGGGGGGCTAGATAGGGATATATCCATGGTACACCGTAGTGTATCAGTACTCCGCCAGCAAACCCGTAGATTATTGGTAGCTTTAATATCTTGACGAGTAGGTTCTCGCCTTTCCTCCCTATAAGGCCGGGGACTAGTACGTTGAAGATGAAGGTTATTAGGGAGTATGTTGCCGCCGCATCTATATTGCCATAGAGCAATAGGAGTACCGGGAATCCTAGGAATACGTTGTTCTGGAAAGTACTGATTATTATTGAGCCATACCTTACCTCTGGCTCTCCCTTGAGAGTAGGGATCTTGAATAGTACGGCGAAGCTTATGAAGATATATATGAGACATACAAGCGCTATCGATAGATCAGCGACTATTATGCCTCTACGCGCGAATATGTCGAAATATACTGCTGGAAGGAGTATGTAGTATATGAACATGTTGAATAGATGAACAGCTTTATCGATTAATCTATACTTCCCTATTGTATGGCGTACCAGCATGCCCAAGCCCATGAAGCCGAAGAGAAGTATCATCGTCAGCACGGGCTGCAAGCATCATCCACCGTTCTGGTTATGACGGTGTTTTAACACATAAATAGATTATCTTGAAGGAAATTCTCAGAATCGTATAATCAGGTAATAACAGGACAGGTTTACTAGTGTTTTGTATTAAAAAAATCCCTTGACATAATACTTGATACAGGATCCAAGTGATTATTCCTTATTTGTTCTCATCCTGGTTCTTTGGTTTGGGTTTCCTTCCCTTCTTTCCTTTGCCTTTAGCCATTCTTGTTCCCTCACCGCCCCGGGAACGGGCGGCCAGCACTATTCTTGTTAGTTATGGGATATGGTTTGTCCTCGTACTAAGTAATGATACCTAGCATATGGATCTGGGCTTTGATCACGTAGTTGGTGATGATAATGTGTTTTGGAAAACCTTTTTAATCCTACATCTATGGCGTTGAGCCCACCATGTGTTCTAGAACCATTATTTTCGGCTGGTCCGGTATGTTTAGGTCTTCGAGATCATCCGGTTTTCCGAGGATCGCAGTGATCGCTGCTAGCCGGGCCTGTAGCCTATAATGTATTAGCCTAGCTACTGCTTTCACGGTCTCCCTATCTGTTTTCTCTATTAGGACAACGGTTCTACTTCCCCGGGGAGGACATGTTCTCGGTAAGTATATGAGGGAGGGGTATCCGTACCCATCTATGTAGTGCTCAACAACATAGGATTGTGATCTGCAGAGCTTATTACTTGATGCAACGCATAGTTTTTTCTTCAAGAGCCTCGATAACGACATACCTATACCCATGAGCTTCTCGGGATAAACAACTATCGCATCCGGCCTGAGATACTGTAGTTTCTCATAGAGCAGGAATCCGGCTAGGTCACAGTATCCTATCCGCCAATAACTCTTCCATTCTTCTCCGGCCCGTATATTCTCTATCATCGAGGCAACGGCCTTCTCGATCACTCTCTTACTCCTTATCTCCTCATAGATCTTCTTCGCAGTCGGCTCCTCGGGAACCATTGATAGACTCACATATTTCCATAGATTGTTCTGGGGAACACCCGTGATCGCTTCTAGTTCGCGGAAAGTATAGATATCCTTCAAGGAAACCAGGAGATTAACCAGCATACTCCTTAATCCTTTCTCCATCAAAGACCACTGTTTCACAGCGTTTAACCAGTATATTCTAGAATATGTATGATATTGTTTAAAAACAAGGCATGACATGTTTTATCATCATATAATCAGAAACCCTCATGAAATAACATCACTAGTTTTTCTCCCCATATAATCAACTATAATCCTAAATCCCATTAATGACCCGTTAAACGTTGAAGAATATATGAAGTGACATGGTTTGCCCCGAGACCCCTATCTTGTTGAACCGGTTAAAACTATTGATCCGGCCAAGAGATCAGTTTCGGAACTACTTGAGGCAATGGCTGACACGGCTTTCCAGGGCAGAGCACTTGGAGAGGCTTACAGGATTATCAAGAAGATGATCCGCGAGCCCGGAAACACTGTTTTCATGGGCTTAGCGGGATCGCTGAGTACTGCTGGTATGTGGAAACTGGTCAAATGGCTTGTCGAGAACAGGTATATTGATGTGCTCGTCTCGACGGGTGCTAATATCTCCGAGGACATCTTGGAGGCCATGGGCTACAAGTACTATAAGGGATCCCCATTAGTAGATGACGAGGATCTCCTTAGACACAAGATTGATAGGTTCTATGATACCTATGCTTCCGAGCTAGAGTATCGTGAGATGGAGTCTTTGATAAAAGACTTCATCGAGTCCTTGCCCGGAGACATGTGTCTCTCAACAGCGGAGTTCCTCTACTTGTTCGGCGAGTATCTTGACGAGAAAGGAATAGACTCGATAGTCTCGGCGGCTTATAGGGCTGGAGTACCAGTGTTCAGCCCCGCCCTTGTGGATAGCGGGTATGGGATAGCGGGGATCACTGCTTCTCTTGAAGGTAGGAGTATATGTCTGGATATGATGAGGGATTTCCGCCAGATAGTCGAGATAGGGCGTAGATCAGAGAAGATCAGCGCCATCTATATCGGTGGCGGGGTACCCAAAGATTATGTCAACTTGGTTGCTGTTGCACAGACCATTATTAAGCTCTACGAGGAGGGACGTGACTATTATAAGCCATTAAAATACGTTGTACAGATAACGACTGATGCGCCACAATGGGGCGGGCTCAGCGGAGCTACGCTGGAAGAAGCTGTGAGCTGGGGAAAAGCAATGCCAGGCCCCAATAAGAGGACTGTGTACTGTGACGCAACCATAGCGTTGCCGCTAATAGTGCATGGCTTGATAGACGAGGGGATCAAGAGGGCCGGGTACCCTGATCTAAAATGGGTCTTCGAGGGGATAATGTGATGATCGGGAGAGGAGAGGACTCCGTGGTCGGAAAACACGTGTTCGGAGACCTCTATGGTATAGATGAGAAGATAGGGTATGATGAGGAGAAGCTGCGAGAAGCAGTTGTCAAAGCAGCCGAAGTAGCCAATATGACACTATACGATGTGAAGTCCTGGAGGTTCGGGGGCAAGAAGGGAGGCGTATCAGTTATAGCGCTCGTCCTCGAGAGCCACATAGCCATCCATACATGGCCCAAATACAGGTATGCGACCATTGATGTCTACACCTGCGGTGCTCAGAGCGACCCGGTCAAAGCATTCATGTACCTAGTCGAGGTACTTAGGCCCGAGCATTACACTATGAAGACAGCTAATCGGAGCCAGGATAAAGAAGCATATCCATTCCCATAAAGTATTCTGGAGCGCCGAGGAGCTCTGTATCCCCGGGTTTTTTAGAGATTACGAATTCCTTCTATATCTAGACACACTAATACTATCTCTTTAGAAGCTTTGACCCGGTGTCTTTATTGAGGCTTATGACATATGAGGATCTAGAGCATTATCTTAAAGAGAAAAACTACGTCGTTATTGAGGGCCGAAGAGTAGAGCTAAGACCAGTGAGGATCAAGAGGCTAACTCCTACGGAGGAGGAGCTAACAGATGTGAGTACGACTGTTTGGAGCTTCCCTAAGAGGGGGAGATGGGCTTCCCATAGGAGTAACTATAGGGGTAACTGGGCGCCACAAATACCCCGTGCCCTCATAGAAATGTATAGTTCTCCGGGCGAGACGGTTCTAGACCAGATGGTTGGGGGCGGCACAACCTGTATCGAAGCACGTCTCCTCGGCCGTAACTGTATAGGTGTCGATATAAGGCTTGACAGCGTCATCCTAACACTCTATAGGCTAAAGCTCGTCGAGGACTATATCTTGGATAATATTGATCGCCTTGAGGGAGAAGAGAAGAGGGCTGCCGAGAACTTCCTCGGATCACGTGCCGAGATATATCTCGGGGACGCACGGAGTCTCGATGAGATACCAGATGGATCAGTGGATCTTGTAGCGACGCATCCACCCTATTATAATATTATAAGATATAGTAGTGGAGAAAGACTCCATGGAGACCTATCGGGTATGCGTAGACTAGAAGATTATCTAGAGGCTATCCGCGAGATAGCGGTGGAGACCTACCGGGTCCTCAAGCCAGGTAGATACGCGGCTTTCCTTATCGGCGATACCCGTAGGCATAAACACTATGTTCCCATATCCCATTATGTGCTGGAAAAGCTGTTGGAGCCGGGATTCATTTTGAAGGAGGAGATCATTAAGATACAGCACAAGATGAAGACTACCCGGGAAGTTTGGAAGAGACTGGGGAACAAGGGCTTTCTCCTAATATATCATGAGAAGCTCTACGTGCTGAGAAAACCCGGGGAGAAAGAAAAAACTAGTATGTACAAGTACAGCATGCTGAAACACTGAAGGCTCAGCCAGGGGTTCCTCCACACCCTGAGGCTTCGGCCTAGGATGCCCTCATCACTCCATACTACTTCTCTATTATCTCGTACTTTATAATGCTTGAATCAGACCTGATCCTCAGGATGACACAGTTCTCTGTCTCACCCGGCATTCCCATCGCGACAGGCTTGTTACCGGAGAATATACTTGAGTCAAGGCTTGTCAACGTGTAGATCTTCATTCCCCGTGGTATTCTAAGCACTAGCCTGATATTGGACGAGTCTATCTTGAGGTCTATCTCGTGCTTATAGCCCTCAGGGAGACTAAGGTCTAGTAATGCATTACTACTATCTATCTCAAAGGATCCCGAGAACTTCTTCTCCGCATTGAGAAGTAGTCTAGCGTTACAGCTATCCAATACTATCTCGGAGGGCCCAGACAATTTCTTCAGATCTAGTTTTAAGCTTGAAGAATCAGCATAGAGCCTGAGACTCGTAACTGGTAGGTCAGGGAGCTTCACTTTCAGCCCTGAATCCTCTATCCTCATATAGATACTGTTATCACTGATACTTATCCGGGGCATGCCTTCCTGTTTAGTCTTCCCTGTAATAACTATTCCTCCGCCTTCCTGCTTAGCGCTGATACTGGAAGAATCAATCTTCATCTCCAAGTCATACTCTGTCCCATTGTACGCCTTAACGATATTGACTGGTATTTCTCTAGCAGTTATCTGTGGTAGCTTCTGCAGTGCTCCAACCAGTTTCGCACTTCCCTGAACCGCTGCGTCAACGATCTTGTTCACTATGTCCTCGAGAACCAAGCCTATGTTCGGTGGAGGAGCGTGTTTGTCATGTATTGTTCTTACCCAGAAGACTTCTTTGCTTCTCGACAAGATTATTGGTTCTAAGTGTTTGGGGGCTTCTACTATTAAGACCTCGCTTACCCGCTTCAACACCTTCCTTAGCTTCTCCGGGTCTATGTCTTTGTCGAAATAGGCTTTGATACATTCGCTGACTATGAGTTCTCGGCCGCTACTGTATGCTTCATCAACTATTTCTTTGGTCACATAGCACTTGCCCATCTCACCGATGATTATTGGGGGTAGTTCGCGGTTTATCCTTGGCTTCTCCTCTTGTACGGGTTCTTCCCCCGATATCAGGTACTTGAGGGCTTTGTAGACTTTCTCTCCTTCCCTGCTTAGCTTGTATTTCCCGTCGCTCGTCTTTTCTACTAGGTCGCCCAAGCTTTTCAGGTGGAATGCGAATGTACCGCTGTCTTCTATCCCGACGTTCTTCATTAACTCACTATAAGTCATTGGCCCCTTGTCTCCTAGTAGGAGTATTATTCTTCTCCTGGCCCAGTGGCTCAGCGCCCTGATCCTTCTCTCTACTTGTTCCTCTTCCCTGTTCTCGCCCATTCCTTTTCACCTCTGCATTCATCTCTGTTTGTTGATTCTATATAGGGAGGCTGTGGAGAACCGTCCCTCTCATATCTGTATTGGTTGTGGAGCGCTCTTGATAAATTTGATCTCATATGCTGGGAATCAGTTTTATAAAGGATAAACCTGTATATCAGAATTCGATATATCGGGAGGCGATATGTATGGGCGTAGTGGACACAATAGTCAAACACGCAGGAATAATACTAGTAATATGGATAATCATAGCCCTAATCTCCGCGCCAGCAACAACCAATCTAAACAAGATAACAGAATACAACGCACAACGAATGCTTCCAAACGGAACCGAGGCAATACAGGCAAACAATCTCCTCGCAAAGATACGAGGCTCAACAGCCAACGGCATGGCAGCCATAGCCTACGACGTAATACTGGTCTCCGGGATAAACACCAACGATACAGGACTCCTAAAATGGGATAACAAGTTCCACGAAAAAGTAGAGCCGTACGTGAAAGACTATGTCAGCCCATACCGTGTAGCCAATAAGGCGATCAAAGAGATCATGCCCAAGATAAACAGTACTGCTGAGAAGATCTACAAAGGAGTAAACATGAGCTACACCATGTTGAGCCAGCTATACAGCAATAGATACCAGATCATCCATGGGATCAAGTCTTTGTCGAGACAGCTCCACATGCTGAAAAACACTGCAGACCAACTATACGGTAACAGGACAACGATAAAGAAGAAAGCCAGTCAACTATTATCTAACCTCACAATGATCAAGAAAGCCTATAACATGTCATGCATAGGCTACAACGAGAGCATACAAGGACTTGAAAAACTCCTAGAATACTATCCAATGATAAAGAAAGCACTAGTCATGGGCGACACACTCTATCATGAGCTCTACATTGAAGAGCCCAGACTATACAGTACAATGACCATGCTCAACAAGACAATAACAGGGCTTAACAAGCTCTACTACAATATGAGCACGACATATGATATAGTAGCATTCAACACTATAAGGATCTACTACCTGTTAAGAACACATACCACAGCATTCACCAAGGGACTAACACCAACCGATATCGCGATCGTCCTAAACCTGACCAGTAATGTACCGCCAAAGCCCTCACCGGAAATCATCGCCGCAACATACTATGCCATAATCAAGACCTATCCAGACCCATTAAACATAAGCCTAAGAGACCTATACACTTTATCAGCAGAGATCCTAGTGCAGCAGGCAAGCCAGCACCTACCGCCGGAGATGCGGGAGCCAGTAAAACTCTTCATAAATACTTATTCGGCCAACCTTTACAACTACACCACGGCCATCCTTAGAGAAGAGAACATAACCGATCTACTACCACTGTACACGGTAGTACCAGAGAAAGCACAGCTACTAACGATCAAGACAATAATGGATGCACATGGCAAAGCACTACCGGTAAGCGTCGAGATATTCGCGAAAGAATATGCTAATCTACTCGTCGAGGCAGGAATGATCAATAAGGAGGAAGAACCAGTCATCATCACAGCAGCCATAGAGGCGTACAAGCTCGGAGAAAATCCGGGGCAAGAATTGATCGCAGAGACCGTGATCGGTATCATGGAACAAGTAATGATTAAACAGACACAGGGCAAAATACCTGCTGAAGCAGTCAAATCCTACCTAGAGGCACTCTACAGGGAAGGCCCAACCCTAGAGCCAGCCGTCAAAGCCCTCAACACAGCATTCAATACATCGTCAATGATACCCGCGAACATGAGCAAGACCATAGTGGAGACCATACTAGCATATGATCCACACGCCGAAGGCAACATAATGTACAACCCCTACACAGCGTACAAGGCAGCAGTAACAATACTATCTAGGATCAGCGGCCTACCAACAACTATTATCGAGCAAGTAGTCACCCTTGGAGAAGACTACATACCTGTCATAGCCGAGAACCTCTTAGAGAAAGGATTAGAGGAGAAGATAGGGAGTAAGACCATAGCTACGGCCATAGCGGAAATAGTAGCGGAGACAAACGGTGTTTCAACGCTCAAAGGATACATCGCACTAGTCACAAAGATACTCGAGAACACCAAGGCCTCTGCAATGCTCAGCATGATACCTTCACCGCTCCTCAAATACATTCTTGTAAGCACATGGTATGGGAACATCACTGATACTATGTTATGGAAGATACTATTAGGAACACCTATAGCCTATATAGCGTACGAGAAAGCCAGTATAGAATCCCCTACAAAGCTTATCCAATTGATAAACATGTCCGCCATAGTCAATAGCATAATCAACAATACATATCCCGAAAACCCCGACAAGTATGTTGTCAACGACGCACTAATGCTTGAGAAAATACTCGGTGTGAAAACCAGGTTCCCGGGAATATCTACGGGCAAGATCGATCAGGAGAAGCTTATGCTGAAGATCCTGGAGTACCCGGAGAACCTCACAGCCAAAGATATCGCCCTTATACTGTACAGTACTTTCTCAGGCCTAATACCGTCATCCGAGACCAGCGGGTTCAATAAGACCATTGTGAAAGACATGATCATAAAGGTCCTCGCCGATGATGAGCCACCGAAACAAGTTATTATTGAGGAAACACTGTCACAGCTGCCAAGCAATATCAGCAGGACGGAGATCGAGGTAGCCATAATCGAGGCCATAGACAAGAAATCCGCCAACCCTATATTTAATGCTTTGATGACGCAGATAAACCAGACAGTGCTGAACAAGGTTTTGAAAGCATTTAACAAGACACTGATAAGCCCTGATGGAAGATCGTTCATTATCCTCATTGACCCAAGGGGCAATGGCCTCGATCAACTATACAGTAACGCTGTCCAGGCAGAGAAGACCGCGAATACTACTCTCTGGAACATGGGCTACATACCATCCTATATCGGTGTGACGGGAGACCATGTACTGGTCAAAGAGATGAAGCAGGCCAGTGAGAAAGACATAGCTACTGTTAATAGAGTATCTATGATCGCCCCGTTCATCATAGCATTAATAATTATCGGCGGAATAATAGCAGCAGGCCTACCATTCATCGGTATAGGAATGGCTATCCTGCTGAGCCTAGCGATAATCTATGTGCTCGGAAGCATTAGAGTAATAAGTGTGACATCATGGAGTAGGATGCTGATGATAACAACGGCTTTCGGCCTCGGAATGGATTACAGCAGCTACATCGTGCTGAGATTCAAGGAAGAAATAGCTAGGAGGGATAAGAGAGAAGCAGCGAAGATAGCGATCAAGCAGACCCTCCCAGCAATAATGGCAGCCGCCAGCACAGACATCATAGGCTTCGCCGTGATGCTACTAGCATGGGACTTCCCGCTCCTCTCAAGCATAGGGCAGACAATACCGTTCGCAGTAGTAGCCGTCCTCCTAGTAAGCCTGACGCTGACACCAGCCCTACTAGCATTATTTGGTGATAAGAAATGGTTCTGGTGGCCGCACAGACCGGAGAAGGGAGGAGCTCACTGGGGAGGATTCAAGATAACCAAGCGGAGAGCCGTAG
>JAADCY010000055.1 GCA_013154205.1 Thermoproteota archaeon
CCCGGTCGTTCTGGTAAGGTTTATGAGTATGGGGATTTTTAATCTTATGTAGCCGATGAAGAGGCGTTCCAGCCCTGATCTATGAGGAAAACTCTTTCGCCCCACCGAGGCTTATAAAGATTATTTTATCTTAGCGATCACACCCGGCTTCGGCTCGTAGATGGTGCCTTCTCTCTTGAGCTTCCTGAGCATTTCGTTGGTGAAATCTCTGGCAAATCCCTTATCCATTGCTTTCCTTACAAGCTCCTTGTACTCGATCTCATCGGTTTCCTCAAATATTTCATCGATAAATCGTATGAATGCCTTCATACGCTCCTGCTTACTTCTCGGCGTGCCTACCATTATCGTATCTATGTCTATCCGACCAGTCTCAACATCTATGCCAGCCCTCTGAAGACTATAGTACATGAGCCTGACCGCTTCTTCAGCATCCTCTATGGTTACCTTGTTCTTTAACGCCATCTTCGCATGTGCTTCACTAAGTCTAACGAGAGCTTCGAGCTGCCTAGCGGTAATAGCTATTGGTGCTTCCTCTGAGACGCCACTAGCACGCCTCATTGACACGAAGAACTCTTCGAGTAGATGAACGGCTTCCTGGGTGAGCTGGGGCCGAATATATCTCCTTGCATAACTGATATATTTCTTCAAGAGCTGTGGCTCAATCATAGGCTTCGCTTTCTCTACATTGCCATGCACTGCTAGTATATGGCGTGCAAGCATCCTATCTCTCTTTTCGTGAGGTATATCCTGTATTATGAATATCAGGTCGAATCTAGACAGTATGGGCGGCGGTAGATCGATGTTCTGCCCTATAGACTGCTTTGGATCATATCTCCCGAATTTCGGGTTGCCAGCTGCAAGTACGGATGCTCTAGCATTGAGTCTAGCGACTATTCCCGCTTTCGCAATACTTATAGTGTTATGTAGTACTAAGCCATGTGATACAAAGAGATGATGTGGTTCCACTGTGACATCATATACCCATTCGACATCATTGTTCTCTACGAATTCTTTTTCAACAATGATCCTAGGTATATTTGGTTCTCCTAGTCTTTTCTCAATATCCATTACTACCTGTCTGAGCTTATTGAGCGAGTCTCCTATTTCCACAAAGAATTTACGGATGTCTTGCCCAGCTGTCAGCGTTAGCACTAAAGAGTAATGCTCTGCTGAAACACCGTTTAGGCCGCCAGCTGTATCGATAAGATCGTTAAGTATGCCTGTCACCATAGACTCCATTAACTCCTCTGTGATCTCCCCGAGTATTATATCTTCAAACAATTCTTTACCGACAAGTTCTCTTAGCCCGCCAGCTACCGCATATGCTATCTCAAGCCAGGAATCAGGATAGTCTTTGAGTTTCTCCATAGATCCCTGTATACGCTGGCGCGTCTTTTCATCAATAATGTATTCAATTAGTTTTTCAAGGCTTTTCGGACCCGATATAATTAGCTCTCCGTTATCAATGAAACTATTTATGCCGAGCCTCCAGAGCATCTCCTGAATTATGAGAGCTGCTTCCGGATCAAGCTGTAGGGAGACTATGTAATTATGATCACCGGTCTTCCTAGAGAAGAGTAGTGTGAGCACTCTACTGGTAATGCTCTTAGATGATACGAGCTCGTTGATAAAGCCGTTATCAATTAAGCCCTTATCATCAACTATGCCATAAATCCTCAATACTTCGTACTCGTCAGAGTTGATCTCTCCGGTCAATGCCTTGTAAATAAGCCTAGACGCCTCTTCCAAACCATAATTCTCTATAAGTCTCTCTAAACGCGTATTACATGCTGTGAGAACAGGATATCTCTTGACTCCGAGAACAATCATGTTAGGCTTTACATGTTCAGCCGGAAGAACCGAGATACGACCCTCAACAAATACTATTACAGGATGCTCGGGAGTCACAAGTATTTCACGCCCATTACTGAACCTCAGTCTAACAAATCTGCTCGGAGCCTTATGTCTGCTGACTCTATCGGCTTTTACAATGAGCGGTCTACGGCTAAATAGATCGTATCCTACTAGGAAGACGTCATCAGTGAATAGTATTTCTGTTTCTTCTCCACGCAGTATTTTCTCCTTATTCTTCGCCATAAGGAGATCCACATATTCACCTATACTTACTAAGCGGCCATCCGCAAGCATAATCTTAAAGCTGGGATGATAGCTCTGCTGTTCGAGCGCCTCATGGATAGCACTGCGATCCTCCTCCCTCATCTTATCGATCTCGTCTATTGCGGCCAGACCGCCATCAGCGAGGACAAGAGCACCTGCTTCAAGATACCATTCTCCCGTATGTTTATCACGTAGAACGCTAGCGGTGAGACCTGCTGCTGATGAGCCTTTTCCGCTAGTATAGATTCCTCTTGGTGCTAGACGGGCAGCGTATTGGAGCATCTGGGATTTTGCTGTACCGGGATCACCGACGAGCAGGACATGTATGTCTCCACGTATCCTCGTACCATCGGGGAGGATCTTAGGGACTCCGCCGAACAATTGTAGTGCTATTGCCTCCTTTATGTTCCAATGCCCATAGATTGATGGTGCTATGCTTGCAATTATCTTCTCCCTTATCCATGGATCACGTGCCATCTCCCTGATCTTCTCCTCATCTTCTCTGGTGATCTCTATTTCCTCGAGGATCTTCTGCTGTACATCAACATAGTTGGCCTCGATATAGAATGAGAACACGGCTTTACTGCCAGCTTTCTGCATGGAAGCCGTCGGCATTACTCTTAATATACCAGTTATCGTTATCCTGTCTCCAGGCCTCGCAATATCGACTAGGTCGCCTGTAAGCACTACTTCGATACTTCTCGGTATCTGTCCCGGCGGAACTTCTTCCGGTTTCTCTTGGACAACTATTTTTTGCCAGTCAATGAACTTTGACTTATCTGGAAGAAGCTGAAACTTACCTCCCTTACCACATATGGGACATATTGCCGGCTTTTCTATTCTCTCCCCCATTTCACCAAATTCGGGATAATCAAATTCAGCACCACACTCGGGGTCCAAGTGCTTATATCTCGCCTTGACAAGCTTCGCCTCCACCCGGGTGAGCCTTGTCAATATACCTTCGATAGCGATCATTTTCCCTATATACTCGCTGGTAAGCTCTCTTACCCTTATTATTCTCGATAAATTTCTAAATCTAGGATAGAACTTCTCTACTGCCTGTGCATAGTCAGGGTTTTCCTTGAGAAGAAGCTCCTTAATAGCACGACTGGCCGCATCAAGCGCTATTTCGGGGTTATCCTCAATTATGTGTGCTAGTTTTCTATCAAATAATGTTATATCATCAAAATCTATGATGAGGCTCTTCTGCCCCATTAACGCCATCTGGGACAATCGTTCACGGTACTTGAAGCTCCGCGTCCTACGATCCATATACTCCCATAGAAATCTCTTGAAACGGGTTACGAGATCATCGAGCTCTTGGGTCTGGGTCTCAATATCAAAACTCATATATATTTGCACCATCCACTAAACTATATTCTCTCTATTCCGAGCTCGGATACCCAGGTCATCAATGAATCTCTAAGGATCCTGTATAATAGTTTCTCCTCCATGCTCATCTTATCTAGGAAATCTTGTGAAACCTCGATCATTAGAAGCGTATTTATAATTTTTCTAAGCCTTATACGCCCTATAGTATATAACAGGTCGATATACTTCTTAAGATCATCTAGGAGATTAATATCTTGACGCTCTTGAAGGCTTTTCTTAATATTCTCGATCTCCTCTCTGACCAGCATGTAGAAATGAGGTGGAAGCTTAACAAGTTGTGGTTTCTTCAGAGTTGCTTCCTCATTATATGCGATCTTAGATAGTTTTTCGAGATCCATATTTTCCTCTTTTATCTTAACTACGCCTTCCTCCTCAAGTGTTTTAGCAATCCATCTTGGTAGAGTGTACTCGGAGCCCTTAGAAAGATCTATGAATCCCTCATTGGTAAAAATACGTGAAATATCATTAAGAATTTCAACCTTTACCTCTTCTTCTTCATAATCTCTTCTCAATATATCTAATGAACGATCAATTATAAGTGCTGATAATGACTCCTGCAAAACCATGCCCGCCCCATAACCTGTATTCCCAGTATTTTGAAATAACTATTAAGTAAGACCCCATATAACATTATTTTGAGACACTCAGTACTGATAGGTGCATTATTTATGAGTTCAAGCAAGGTTCTCGCAGAACTATTATGGGCTGAGAAGTATAGACCACGCTCGCTGGACGAGATCGTTAACCAGGAAGAAATAGTGTCTAGGCTCAAGAAATTTGTACAGGAAAAGAACATGCCACATCTATTATTTGCCGGTCCGCCAGGTACAGGAAAGACTACTGCTGCACACTGTCTAGCCCACGATCTCTATGGGGAGAACTATAGGCAGTATATGCTAGAACTAAACGCTAGTGATGAGAGAGGAATCGATGTTATTAGAAGCAAAGTAAAAGAGTTCGCTAGGACAAGGATCCCTGGAAACATCCCGTTCAAGATAGTATTGCTGGATGAAGCCGATAACATGACTTCCGATGCCCAGCAAGCCCTGCGTAGACTAATGGAAATGTATACCGCCACCACCAGGTTCATACTAATCGCTAACTATCCAAGCAAGATCATAGAGCCTATCCAGAGCAGGTGCGCAGTATTTAGATTTACGCCCCTGAAAAAAGAGGACGTTATAGCAAGGCTAAAATGGATAGCTGAGCAGGAGAAAGTAGAGTATGATATCGAGGCCCTCGAGGCAATATATGAGCTCAGCGAGGGTGATATGAGAAGAGCCATAAACATACTGCAGGCAGCCGCCGCAATCGGTAAGGTGACCGTTGACGCTGTATACAAAGTTGTCGGTCTAGCCCATCCCAAAGAAGTAAGACAAATGATAAACCTTGCACTATCAGGTAATTTCACCGAGGCTAGGAACAAGCTTAGACAATTAATGATAAATTATGGTCTAAGCGGCGTAGACGTTATCAAGCAGATCCACAAAGAGATCTTCAGCCAAGAGATCAAGTTACCGGACGAGTACAGGATAATCATAGCAGATCTTGCAGGAGAAATCCAGTTCAGACTCGTCGAGGGAGCAGATGACGAAATACAGCTAAACGCCTTCCTGGCAAGACTAGCATTCATAGGTAAGAAGCTAAAGGTGTAGCTTAAGCCTTGACAAGACGTCTTCCCTGGATCATTAAGTATAGGCCAAAAAGAGTAGCAGATGTAATAAACCAGGAACAGGCGAAAAAGACTTTCTTACAATGGCTAGAATCATGGTTAAAGGGCAAGCCCTCTAAGAAAGCAGCACTGCTATATGGCCCGGCTGGATGCGGTAAAACAAGTCTCGTCGAAGCAGCAGCTAGAGAACATGGCCTCGAAGTCGTTGAGATGAATGCCAGCGACTTCAGACGAAGACAAGATATTGAGAGGATTGCCAAGGTCGCAGCTACGCAGAGAAGCTTGTTTGCTCGGGGCAAGATAATTCTTCTAGATGAAGTGGACGGTATAAGCGGTATGGCCGATAGAGGCGCGGTCGATGCGATACTACATTTGATCGAAACCACTAGATACCCTGTTGTAATGACCGCTAATAATCCATGGGATCAGAAACTCAGACCAATACGTGAAGCATCTCTCCTCATACCCTTCAAACGCCTCACAGAACGCGATGTAGTTATTGCTCTGAAACGCATATGTTCGGCTGAAAAAATCGAGTGCGACGAGAAAGCTCTTAGAGAGATCGCCAGACGTAGCGAGGGAGACCTGAGAAGCGCAATCAATGACCTACAAGCAATCGCTGAAGGATACGGTAAAGTAACATTAGAATTAGTAAGGATGCTGTCAACATATAGGAACAGACAATACGCTCCCTTCGAAGCATTGAAGAACTTGTTTAATGCAAAATACATATTCCAAGCTAAAAACGCTGTTTCTCAAGCTGATGTAGACTACGAGACAATGATGATCTGGATAAACGAACACATACCAACATATTATGACGACCCCGAAGAAATATGGAGGGCATATGAAGCGCTAAGCAGAGCAGATGTGTATTTGGGAAGGATAAAAAGAACAGGGAATTGGAGCTTATTACCTTACGTGTTCGAGATGATGGGGCCCGGAGTAGCGTTTGCGAGAAAGATCTATAGGTATAGGTGGAAAGCATTTAGATCACCTCAGAGACTTCAGTTATTAGCCCAGACGAAGAGAAGCAGAGAAATCAGGGAAGGAATAGCACGAGCCCTAGCGCCATCACTACTGACAAGTAGACGAAGGATAAAGACCGATGTCATACCGTATCTGAAGATCATATTCGAGAAGAATCCGAAATATGCGGCTAAGATAGCTATAGGTTATGGATTAACGGAAGAGATGATACGCTGGTTGGCAGGTCCCAATGCAAGACAAGTGATACAATATTATAGAAAATACAAAAAGTAAAAATTAACTATTTCACCAGCCTAAATAACCTCAACCTACCAAATCTTCTCTCTTCAACAATGCCTTTTTCCTGTAGCTCACGCAGCTTCTTGACAAGCACTCTGTAGTGAAGCCCCGTTATTCTAGCTAGTCTTGTAATGTTTAGCTCACCGTATTTCTGCAGTGTATCAATAATCAACTGTTCACTATTGCTCTTCATTTTCTTCTACCCGTGTATTTTTTACTGATTTTCTTCTGTATAAGATCAACCACGTATTGCTCCAAGAGATCTAGAGGCCCATAATGTATACTAATGAGAGTTGTTCTTCCTCTAAGGCCCTTACCGCTTGCCCTAGCATCTATAACGTTTGCTTTCTTCAAGTTCATAATATAACCATATACCTGCGTATGTCTACGGGGCTGTTGATCAAATTCTTCACATACTAGCTCATATTCTCTCTCAACATCACCCATCTTAACATATGTTTGACCAGTTCTTCTGAGCAATCGTATAATAGCTAATAAGATCATGAGTTCATGGAGTGGGCTATAGAGAATTGTTTCCGATATATTTATTATTTCTCTACTTGTTCTAGAGATCGCCTTCCTCACGTGTTCTATCGTTACCCTATTACTTCCCTCGTGCTCCGCTGCATCACCAGCTAGAAGAAGTATTTCGATCGCGTGCCTCGCGTTTCCTCCACCGCCCTTATCGCTGCCCTCATATTCCGCTATAAATTTCAGTACTTCATCATCTATGACACCAGGATAGAATGCTTGTTCGGCACGATACTTCAGTATGTCATAGAGCTCCTTACTCGTATAAGGCTTCAACCTTATCATGTGTTTTAACAGGTAGCTCTCAGTAGATGGGTCAAGCAGTGATAACTTAGACGTATCGAGTGAGATAAAGATAAAATTGAGCCGTTTAAGCGATGCAATAGTATCATCATATGTTCTGACTATGAAATATACAGCATCGCTCCCCGCTATACTTGCGAAATAATGAAATTCATCAAGTGTTATTATAGCGTAAACATTGTTTTCTTCTAGATGCCAGAGAATAGCATCATACATCTCTTTAACTGATAAACCTCTCTGGGGAAGCGGGACTTCTAGTTGGCGAGCTATCTCGGCTACGACATTGTATAATGTTCTGTTTCTATGACAGTTAACATGAACATATCTAAGATTATAGCCTTTCAGGCGAGCGATTCTGGCGAATTCCCTACCAAAAACTCTCGCAGTAACCGTTTTTCCCACTCCAACACCGCCTACTAATAATACGCGCTGTGAGAAACTACCGGGAGATATTATTAAATGCTTGAAAGCTGAAGCCAATAGCTTAATTTCCTTTTCTCTATGAGGGAGCTTATCAGGTATGTATTCAGGGGCTAGGCTTTCTCTACTTTTGAATATTGTCGGTCTACTAAGCTCTTCCTCTATGATCTTCCATGTCTCATTATCATCGGAGTTAGGCCGATTCAAGATATACACCCAGCACTTTCACTCTACTATTTACATAACGGGATATAAAAAATGGAACTAGCACTCAGCAATGCCTAAAACCAATAAGTCATCTATCCCCTCAACATACAAGCATATTTTAGAACTAGGATCATGGCGTAATCCATGCTTATCTAGAATCCTTATAATGTTTTTCCATAGAATAGGGCTTAGACCTCTATACCCTCTTATTTTCATCTTAAGCCTAACTCTTGAAGGAAGATTCTTCTCCAGAATTAACGAGTCCACGGCTTTCTCTAGCCTATCAGGCGTTATGCTGTCAGAATATATGATGATTTCATTCGCGGGAATTATTTTTTCGACAAAACCATATTCGTAGCTCCTAGCATATCTATATGCTTCATCCGGTTTGAGTCTAGATGAATAAACCATTAATAAGCCAGGATATCTTGTCTTCAAGACCTCAATCTCATAGTCTTTATGAAATAATACGTTTCCTATCTCCTCTTCGCACCAGTCTTCGCTGCCAGCTCTACACGTTACTATTAAGACAAGTCTTTTCTCGCCGATTTTGTTTGTCATTTTGTCTCCTCGGATAATTTCCTGAGTAGTTCGTCTTGATACTTAGCTTTTACAAGGAATAGAATTATGTCATTATATCTTATCGTGGTGTTCTCGTCAATGAATAATGATTCGTCGCCTCGTAGTATCAATATGGGTCTAGCTTTATCGTAGTCTATGTCTAGTTCTTTTATCTTTTTTCCATCAAGTTCTTTGGCTATCTTGATCGGAAGTAGTCTTGTGTCTCCTCGTAGTATTATTGATAAATTGAGAATATTGAAATCCTTAAGTATTGAGAGCGCTTGAAACGATATTAAACGGCTTGGGTTAATTATATTGTTTATACCCATATAGATTAGCAGATCATTATAGCCTGTATCCTCTATCTTAGTAATTATTCTTTTGACACCCATAGTTTTGGCTATGAGGGAAATTATAACATTGTCTCTGTCGTTACCTGTCATGGCTATTAATGCGTCTGCCTGGTCAATACCGCTGTCTTTCAATACTTGAGGATGGGCTGCATTGCCATGTATTACTAGACAATCAAGCTTCTCTGCAAGTTCTTCAGCTCTATGCTTGTCTTTTTCAATGATTATTATCTCGTGCCCCTCGCTAATCAATGCGTTTGCTAGTTCTACTCCTGTGTCTCCTCCACCAGCTATGATTACTCTCATGACCTGCTACCACCGGGTTATCTATGGAACAAGTTATAAAATACTATTATAAATGGAATAACCTCTACTCTCCCAAGCCACATATCTATAATTAATACTAATTTTAGAGGCGCTGCTAGACTTGGCGATGAAAGGCCCACCGATAAGCCCGTAGTAGCGAGCGCTGAAGCTGTTTCGAACAAGCTACTTGATAAGCTATAACCATATATCATGAATAGTAATGTGCTTATAACAAGGACTAATATGTATATGAATAGCAGATTATATGCTAGCCTGATATCATCTTCTTGAACCGGCTCATTAGATATTTTCACAGGTAAAACCGATCCTTTAGGAGATACTGCTTGCTTTATATGTCTGGCAAATGATTTAAACAGAATAATTATTCTAAGCTGCTTAATACCTCCTCCAGTACTACCAAGACAGGCGCCACTAATCATAAGAACTATTAGGACGAACCTTGCGAAGTCACGCGATCCCATAAGATCTATAGCTGTATACCCTGTAGTGGAAGCTGCGGAAATAACTTCGAAAACCGATTTTGCAGGAGGTATACCCGATACCAGTGTTAGAAGTAGAGAGCCTATCAAGATCCCTATGACGAAAGAAGTGATCTGTGGAAGAAATACTTTTTCACGCCTATATTTGAAGAGCATATAGTACATTATTAGTGGCTGTGCACTGACAAACATAAAGAATGAAACTACTGGAAGTAGGTTCTCTGGGAAAACACTATATGTCGAAAATCCACCAGTGCTAATCGTTGTCAACGCATTAATAAGGGCCGAGTAGGGATTCATTCCAAAAACAACATATGTTACAAAAGCGAGGAGTGTAAGGATAGAATATATCTTGAGTATTTCCAGAACGTTTTTCCTGCTAAGCGGGCTTATCCTTATCTTGCCTAGATGAGCCAGGTATAGATTATATGCTGCTGAGCCCGGAGATACAAGGATTGTTAACGTGAAAAACGCTATACCTAAGCCTCCTATCCATTGATAATAAGAACGTAGAAAATTAACCGTCGAATCAATTGTATTGGAAGACAAACATGAAAGGCCTGTCGTTGTTATGGATGATACTCCTTCGAATAAAGCATCAATAAAACTTATACCTTTAGTCATTAATGGGAATAATATCATAAATGGCGGTATTATGAACGCGAAAATCATGATCGTTAATGCTTCGATAAAACCAATGTTTTCCGGCTGATACTTCTTAGCTAAGAGATATCCGATCATATATATGATTATAG
The DNA here is from genome assembly GCA_013154205.1 of Thermoproteota archaeon. Lineage (GTDB taxonomy): Archaea > Thermoproteota > Thermoprotei_A > Sulfolobales > Desulfurococcaceae > JAADCY01. The sequence goes on from JAADCY010000055.1 coordinate 10,385, forward strand.
TTTCTATGATCATTACGATTTTGAACATAAATAGTTTCTCGAACAACAATGCGTAGATCGTGGGGACTATATTGGCTATAGATAGGACAAGCAAAACGTTACCAATGTGGTGAAGTAAGGTGTCTTTACTGTATCTCCGGAATGACAGGCCCCACGACCTCCCGCCACTAATATTATCACTAGATTTCGAAGCACTATGACATATTCTCATCAATCTATAAAAACACATTTAACACATATCTCTGAACAAAGATCATTGGTTTCGGGATGAAGACTATGACTCCCCCAGACCCGCTGAGGGATGAGG
>JAADCY010000246.1 GCA_013154205.1 Thermoproteota archaeon
ATACCAGTAGCGCTTCACAATACTGGTCACCCTGTTATGGCTACTTTTCACGCGGCGAATCTTGAGAGGTTGATTCAGAGGCTTACGAATCCGCCGATTAATGTGCCTAAGACTAACATGGATAGCCTTAATATTGCTTGGTTCCAGAGCGCGGTCTATAGTAAGACGGGGCTGCTTGTTCGCCGTGTTATTACGATTAATGAGATCGTCGGGTATGATCCTGAGAGCGATGCTATATCGGCTATACCTGTATTCACCTGGGATCCTGCTACTGACCAGTTCAGGTTCGCTGGTAGAGGTTCTAGCTACCTATTAGAGGAGAAGATCGCTGTTATGAAGGGTATTAGTAGGAGAGATATCAAGCTGATCTATGAAGAGCTTGATCTTAGGGCTAAGTATCTGAGACTACTGGTTGATAGGAATATCGTGGATTACTTCAAGGTGTTTAAGGCTATTGTAAAGGCTTACCAGCTAGGTGTAGAGGAGGCCTATAAGAAGCTTCTACGCGGTGACCTCATGCTATAACATAGATACTACTGGGTGGCCCTGGCATGCCCCGCATAGGTAAACCTAAGCTTAAAGGGTTGAAGGGCAAAGGGCTAGGCAAGAAGCTACTCAGTAGTTTGTCGGGGCGTGTCAGGGCCAGCAAACAAACTATATTCATACTCGTTATTCTCGTGACAATACTTGTTTTTCTCGAGAACAAGTTCTTACCGTATCCTATCAGTATTTTGGCGGGAATAGTCACTATTGTAGGAGCATTCATGATCATAGTGTTCTTCGACGTTATCAAGAAGCTAAAACCAGTCTATATAGATGAAGACCTAATATACATCCTCGTACATATGCGTACAGTCGTCACAGGCAGCCCACCAATAAATCTCTTATTCAAACTTGTCGGCGACTCAGAATGCTATTCTAAGACCTATAGAGATCTCTTCAAGAAGATTTATGTATTGATAAAACACTGGAGCTACGCATCACCCGACGCACTAAGACTTGTGTCCAAAGAAGCACCGAGCCGTGTCGTCGAAATGTTCCTCCAGAGACTCTCAGCAGTACTCGCCCTCGGAGCAGATGTCGGCGAATACCTCAGGATCGAGTATAACACGCTGTTCAGCGAGTACAGGACAAGCTATCTACGAAAAATCGAGGGATTAAGAGTAATACTCGGTGTATACTCGACACTAATAGGAGCATTCATCTTTATGCTCGCCAACTTCATCCTACTAGCACTATTCTTCGGCGGAGAAGTAGACATCGTAAGAACAGGGATACTAGGAGTATCAATGGCCGAGCTAGCAGTCGCAATACTCCTTTTCTTCACAGTCAAGAGAGGAAAGTTCGAGCACAACATGAAGATACAGCCAGCAAGAGTCAGGAATATAAAGATAGCCGCAATGGGCGGGGCCGCGGCCTGTATACCGTTCCTACTCATCCTAGGCAAGCCCTTCCTCTCAAGCCTTCAACTGGCACCAATAGTAATGGTTTTCATAGGCCTCGCCTTCCTACCCGCGGGAATACTAGCTAAGAAACATGAGAACACCATATTCGAGCTAGACGACTACTTCCCCGTATTCATAAGAGCATTTGGAGAACACCTATCAATAGTACCCAATATGGCTGAGAGCCTCAAGCCCATCCTAGTAGCACAGCTCGGCAAGCTCAGAAACCTTATACGCAGAGCATACGCCAGGCTCACAAACTATATCGATCCAAGAATAGTGTGGAGATACTTCGCGGGTGAATCAGGAAGCGAGCTCATAAGGAGATGCATCCATATATTCGTCGACACCGTCGAGTACGGCGGAGACGTGAAAGAAGCAGGAATACTCTTATCAGACCATTCAAACGAGCTGATCAGGCTCAGGAGGAACATGCTCCAAGTATTCAAGACGTTCGAAACAACAGTGTATCTGATGCACTCAACATCAATCCTCTTACTAACATTCATTACACAGCTAATGGTGCTCTTCTCAAAAATCCTCTCCACCTTCGTGAAATCCATACCCCCCGAGTTCGCAGGCCTCTTCTTCATAGTAACGATGTCTCCGCAAGAAATAGCCTTCCTCATAGCCATAGCCGCCTTCATAATGACAACAGCTAACGCAGTAGCATTAATGGCTGCAAACCCAGGCTCCAAGTACATGGTGTTCCTCTACGCATCAATACTCATGATAGTAGGAGGGATCTCATACTATCTAGGCCAATACTTCATGAACGCATTATTATCAGGATTCATGAGCGGATACATGCAGTCATTCACATCATCGCCTACAAGCTAGTATTCTCCGTAACAAATATGATTAAGTCGATCCTACATAGATAGTATTCAAGGTGATAATAATGAGAGATGGACTAATACTTTCGGAGCCAACAAGCCCTAACATGGCCTCACTATTCAAGATCAAGAAGATCCTCGCACAGGCCAAGACCCCGTACCAAGAAGTCCTCCTAGTTGATCTAGAAGAATTCGGCCGCGCCCTAGTAATCGATAGCTTGATACAGAGCACCGAGAGAGACGAGTTCCTATACCACGAAGTACTCGTACACCCAGCAATGGTGCTCCACCCGAACCCGAAGCGTGTACTGATCATAGGTGGTGGAGAAGGAGCTACACTCAGAGAGGTATTGAAGCATAAAACAGTCGAGAAAGCAGTAATGGTAGATATCGACGAGAAAGTAGTGGAGTTCGCCAAGAAATACCTTGGATTCATGCACCGGGGAAGCTTTGATGATCTACGCTCAGAAGTAGTGATAATGGACGGGCTGAAATACGTCAAGAACGCTGCTGAGAAGAGCTTCGACGTGGTAATCCTAGACCTCACAGACCCCTACGCAGGCCCAGCGGCCAAGCCACTCTATAGTGAGGAGTTCTACAGGGATGTCTATAGGATACTGGCGGACGACGGAGTAATGGTTACACAAGCAGGCAACAGCTTCTTCTACCGTGAAGCCTACGAGTACGTCTACAACAACGTTAAGAAAGTATTCCCCCATGTAGCTGAGTACTGGAACTACGTGCCTAGCTTCGCATATACATGCAACTTCGTACTGGCAAGCAAGAAGTACGATCCCTACAGCCTGGAGCCCGAGAAGATCGACAAGATACTAGAGGAGCGCGGCGTCAAGAACAAGTTCCTAAACGGCAGAGTCCTCAAAGGACTACTGCTAGCAGGCATAGTCAGGGGCTAATCCTAGCAAGGAATTAATCCCATATCCGACTCCATATTTATTAGTAGTGGGGAAGGCCAGGACAGCTGAGCCCAGCGGGGAGGCGATGAGGAGTACCCCTGTTTCCCGACATGGAGGCAAATGCTTTGAAGGGCGTCCTCCTTATCGCTAGCGGTGGAGGCCATACAGGCCACGCCTATACTGTATACCAGTTCATAGATAACAGGATTAGAGCAGACTTCATAATCCCCGAAAACGATCCTTTCACGTTCAAGAAGCTTGAAGGACTAGGCAGATTATATCCGGTCATAAAGCCGTTAGAGCCTAAAACCCCGTTCATAAAGGCTATACCGGGATTCATAAAAGCGTTCATGGAGTCACGCAAAATACCGTTCCATGAATATAGCTCGATAGTATGCTTCGGCAGCAACCACTGCATTGCCCCCTTCCTCACGGCAAAGCTCCACGGCCTCATAGGCGCTGTTGTGGAGGATGTAATGAGAATAGTTACTCCCAGCCGCGCAGTAAGACTCCTTTCCCGAGTATCGGAACACATATTCCTCTCCTGGCCCGAGCAGAAAAAGATCTATCCACGCGGAGTATACGTGGGGCCTCTCTACGAGAACAGAGTCTATGAGCCGGAGAACAAGGGATACATCCTCATAGTTACAGGGACATACGGCTACCCCGAGCTTGTCGAGACAATGCTCAGTACAGGGCTGGACAACCTAGTCATACAGACAGGCCGTGACGACCCCGAGAAATACAGGGCTAGACGTCCAGATCTGACAATATTTGATTTCGACCCCGACATCGCGCGGTGGATAGCTGGCGCGGATCTCGTGATATGTCATCAGGGTAGAACAGCTGTGGATGCCGCCCTAACATATGAGAAACCCGTGATAATAGTTAATAATCCGAGATGGACTCGTGCCCAGACAGTACAAGACACGTATCTCCTCGCCAAGAAGATAGGCGCGAAGTTCTACCTACATCCAGATAAGGAGAAACTATTGAACGACATAAAGAGCGTTGACAAGTGGTTCAAGCCCCGTCACTACCCTAATGGTGCCAAGAACATAGCTGATATACTTGTATCAATTAGTTTTTGAACAAGAACTACAGCATAAAAACATACAGGGACGACGGGGAGAGATGGTCGCCGGGAATGAGCGGTGAAGATGATACAATAACGTATACTGAGGAAGAACTCAAGGGGATTAGGGTAAGATATTCTACGATAATAAATTTCCTAAGCAGACTCTACAAGCTAGTAATATCAATAGGGTTCACATTATTCATAACCCGTAAGCTCACCGTGCAAGAATACGGTCTCTTCACAACAATAATGGCTCTCACCTCCATATTCACTACACCAACTATTTTCACGAATATGTGGATAAGGAGATTCTACGCTAGGAAAAGATACAGTATAGTAGCGGCCGCGCTAGCACTTTCACTCCTTTATGTACCACTAGGATTCGTGCTTTCAGTGATCGCCGGATACCTCTTCATAGGGATCAGCGGTGCTAACATAGTGTTTTTCATAATGGCCGGAGTAATCGTTGCTGCAAGTATCATCTGGCTTTCCATAGCATCGATACTCGTATCCACTAAGCCTTTCCTCGATGGGAAGATAAGGATTTTCCAAGAGACCGCGAGATTCATTACAGCCTATGTACTAGTGGTTTTGCTCGCATACAGGGTTCTGGGCGCATTATCAGCTGTTCTAGCCTCGGTTTTCATAGCATTGATTATGAGTGCTTATTACATTAGGAAGTTCAGGTTCAAGATCCCTCGTCCCAAGCTGATCTGGGAGCATATTCGTCGAATACTGTTTAATAGCTACATACCTCTTGTAAACATGATAAGCAATATTATGATGGTTTTCGAGAGACCACTAGTCACTCTCATAACACGTACAACTGTTATCGCGGCTTACTTCGGAGTATCATATATACCGCGCAGCGTTATAATGCAGGCGAGCGGAGGATTAACGGTTGGGCTGAGCGCGAAATTACTACGTACACCCTCCCGTAAGGATACCGAGGACGTTCTTAGGATAACGAGTATTATATCGATAGGAATGACAATACTAATGCTTGTATTCGGGATCAGTATACTTAGCCTGTTCCGAGTAGAGTATGCATCGGCTTACCTATTGTTCGCCCTCTACTCGATCGAAGCCATACTTATAACGTATGCTAATGTCTTTAGAACAGTTGCCTCTGCATCTGAGACCAAGGATCTCTATAGTTTTGGCGCTGAGCTAAAATCAACCCCGTTATTCAAACTCAGCATGGCCTACCTGATCAGATGTGCGGCGGCATTATTTATCGGGGCATTATCATCATATGCTCTTATCATTGCGGGAATCAAGAACCCGGTCTTGATCGCATTGCCCTATCCGCTGATGTGGATGCTCTCAGCCATACCCTACCTATTCTATACTTATAGAAGCGCGAGAGAAAAGCTAGCATTCATTATACCTTGGCGTGAGGTATTGGCAACTATTGCCGCAGGGATCGCTGCATCTATACCGGTTTACTTCTTAGGGGGTACAGGCATTATTATCAGGAACTTCTGGGCTGAAGCATTTGTTCTAATCAGATATGGTGTGCTCTGGCTAGGAGTATTTGTAGCGGTTCTTCTAGGGTTGTCTAGGTGGACGAGGGAATTTGTCCGTGAAGGATTGAGGTATTTGTTCAGGAAGAGCTAAAACCGTTGTGTTCGGGGCGTGTATGTTTTTAGTGTTTCTCCATCAACTATCGCGTAGATCTCTACTAGGTCTTTCAACGGTGTCGTCTTTAGCTTCGGCATTAACACTTCGTCTACCTGGAATATACCGGCTCTCTCAGTCATATGTACTAGTATTTTTATCGGTGCATCATCGCCCTTCTGTATCTCGACCTTACGTATACTTAGAGCTGATATATGGTGTATTGATAACCCGCCGAGCCTATAGGGTACTCTCGCCCTGCCCTCAGCCATGTCCAGCCCGTCGCCTACAGCGACACAACCCGCTTCCACTGTTAGGCACTCGGCATCGTAGGCTGTGCAGTGGATGCTGTGCATGATTTCTTGTCTGAGCCTTATCCTTGTCTCATAATCCGTTATGATCTTGGAGAGCGCCCTGTCTATGATCGGCTTTGCTAGTAGACTGCCGAGCTTCTCGTGTAGGTCTCTATGGATCGCGTTCCCTATATCATGCAGTAACGCGCCGTAGAGAGGCACTATCCATGCTAGCTCCGGGTCGTTGACAACCCTGTCTTTCACTAGGCTTGACTCGACACCGGCTTCTCTAAGCAACTTGTACAGGTAGACCGCTGCTCCAGCCGCTATTATAGCGTGTACGGGGCCGTGGTCATTGTATTTCAGCCTCTTGACAGCCATGACGTTGCTCATCTCCCAGAGCGTCCTTACTTCTGGGTCTCTCACGAGCACTCTGTATGCTGTTCTGAGAAACGTGTTGTTACTCAGTATTTCCTCCAGGAGTTTCGGCGATACTGTCGGCATTTTCTTATCACCTCATTAAAAACTATTTTTAAAGAGTAATGGTTGTTATACGGGGATATAATGATTATGGTGCATGAAACGATTTATCCTACCTATTAAAAACCTAGGGCCCTGTAATATCTAGGTTGATAACCGAGTATTTGGAGGTCTGTAGCCCTTGTCTGTGCCTAGAGCAGTTATTATCAAGGTTAAAGAAGGCCTTATGCCGGGGATTAGGACGCTGTACTATAAGTGGAGCGGCGACATGCCCCCGGATGATCTTGAGAAGCTCAAGCCTCTTCGTGAAGACATCCTTCCCTGGATAAACTATACCTGGTGGGACAAGCCAGCCGAGGGCGTTCCGGCAGAGTTCTTCGCGATCGCGTGGAAGGGATTTATAAGGATACCTCATACCGGGCTCTATAGATTCTACGTTACAACAGATGATGGCAGCAGAGTATGGATCGATGGGAGACTCATCATAGATGCCTGGAAGGATCAGAGCCCGACAACATATATTAGCGAGCCCATCATGTTTGAAGAAGGTTATCATAGGCTGAAATACTATTTCTACAACAGATATAAGTTCGCCGAAGCAATACTGGGATGGATACCGCCTAAGGGCCAGGCAGGCGTTATCCCCAAGGAAGCATACTACTACCCTATAGGCGATACAATAGTGTTCACCGACGTACCTAACGGCTATATAGTCGAAGTACTCCCCGCAGAGCTTCCGAGGAAGAGATGCGTCTCCGTGCACGGAGTATGCAGTGTTAAGACAGACTTCGATGAGATGCCGTTAAAAGCAGTTATCCGTGTACTGAGCCCTGGCGGCGAGATCATACATGAGACTGGTCAGCCCATGCTTCTATGGGGAGGCGATGAGATCAAGATAAGCATTATAGGCTAGGATGCGGCCTGGACGATAATAGGTGATCCATATATAGTCTGTAGGTCTCTGCGAGCATCGATAAGTGGTTTTCATGTTTCGCCGCAATATAGTCTAGAACGGCTTCCCAGTAGACTGTACGGCTACTATTCAGTAGTCTAAGAGAGACTTTAATGCTCGGTATTATCTCCGACACGTACCGGTCAACACCTATGTTTCCCTCTAGGCCAAGCATCTGTTGAAGCATCCACAGTGCTTCTTCACCGCTTATTTTCTCCGGATCTATGATCCTGTCTAGCAGGATGAGAGTAGCCGTGACGAGGCCTTTGTCCTCCAGTATATCTCGGCATGACGAGCCATCATACTGCATGTGGAGGATATCATCTAATAATATCTTGAGGAGCTCAGCACTGTTCTTGGTCTCCTCAGATACTACTCTGAGCGTTCTACTGTAGGGGAGAGGAATATCATCAGATAATCTCCCGTAGATCCGACTGCTTGAATCCATAAGCCATATAGTGCAGTTCATTACACGGTAGAGATCGATTATCCTCGACTCTGCCTCATTCCCGGTTATACTCGAATTTATTGTCTCCAATATTTAAAGCACCCTTGAATCCAAGGTTTTGTCTAATGATTTTTATAGGTAATGTAGAAAAACTATAGGAAGAAACAGCCTTCTAAGCGGCATCCATTTTATAATGTTCTATACTAATTATAATGACTCGAATAAAATGCTACGACGAAGTATTTGTTTTGGTGTTTTGTTTTGGTGAGCGAAGAGCTTCTCGAGAAAATAAGGGAATCGATAACGGGAGATCGGGTCGGAATAGTTGTTCTCGACAAGCATCCCTGGCTTGCACCAACTATCCTCGGCAGGATCAGCGAAGAGCTCGGGATTAGAGATTTTGTTTTAATAACAGATATGCATGCTCGGCCCTATATTGATGATGGTATTAGTCATGTTAGAAGCATGGATTTACATATTATCGTGGATTATCATTATGGCGGCCACGTGATCGATGACAATGTTTTCGATACCGCGATAAGGTTTAAACGGCTCATAGATTCTCTCGAGGACAAGAAGATAATCATAGATCTAACGGGTGCTAGCGGCAGTACTGCGGCCTCGATAATATATGTCTCGTACCAAGAGCTACGCGGGAGAACAGTCTATACGGTCGTCAATACTATACCGATGTACGGTATACCAGCTTATCCAGGTAGTCCCCGCTGGCTCCACAGAGTATATGTTATGGGCGAAGACACTAGTGGCTGCGAGAAACCATTGGTCGAAGAATACCCTAGGAACATCGAGTGGAGAGGCACGAGGGGCATCTATATAGGTATGGCGAAGATATTCAACAGCCTCACAAGCTGTGGTTGTCGAGAAACCATTAGTATGGGTGTCCGTAAACATGTCTCAAAAGGCTGTAGGCTAGATGCCTGGATAGGCTCGCTGACAAGCAGTTCTAAGCGGGTCAAGCTTTTCAGCATAGACGAACTCGGGGGACCGGACGAGGATACCGCGAGCATGATATATAGTGCTTGGAAGAAGATAGCCAATGTTCTCGAGCCGATCTATCAGGATAGGCAGAGTCTTGACAGAATGCTTATGCAGCTACAGAGATATGTCGGCGCAGCGGATCTCATCATTAAGGAATCGGCCAGTAGCGGGTGGTTTGACCATGTCGGCGAGAAGCTCCATAGAGTCCTCCTCCAATACGCTAACGATAAAACTGGTAGACTAGCATTGATACCGGATACGAATCTCTTCTACCAAGGCCTCAATATGGCGTTGCTCAAAGCAAGCATACGCTCCGGCAACCCATGGGCTCCTATAAGGGGATTAGCAATCTATATACCGCGGTGCGCCGAGGCAGAGATAAACGGTAAAGTAGCTGAAACCGATCCCGACGCTGGGATACAGCAGAGAATCCCATACACACTAGCCCTCCTCGCTAACAGGTGTTTGCTTGAGACCAAGTACTACTATGACGCGAAATGCTTGGCGGCGACAGCACAGCCATGCGAAGCAGCCATAGCCGTTGAAGCACCGAATCTCAACGAGCCCAGAATACTCTTGATAACAGCTGATAGGAAAGCCTACACCGCATGGCAGACCCTGAATGTCTGCCGCGGCAAAGTAGCCTGTGCCTACATAGGGCACAGCGATAAACCACTAGGCACGGACAGCATCTACGGCAAGTTCTATGTCAGCATATCCGCCAGCCTACTAGCCTACGTGGCAAGCCTATTCGCACCAGTAACGATCAAGGGCTCTAGGGGACAGGTAAGACTAGTAATGCGTTACCTCAAAGGGAGCAACGCCCCCGTAGTCGCGATACACAAGAACGTTCCGAACACGCAGATATAATATAGCATAACCATTGAATATGGAGAAAACACTATAAAGACCCCATACATTAGAACACACTAATTGGTGGGCCGGTAGCTCAGCCTGGAAGAGCGCCGCCCTCGCACGGCCCCAGCACCTGGGTGGCGCCGAAGCCAGGGAAAGGCGGAGGTCCCGGGTTCAAATCCCGGCCGGTCCACCATCTCCCCTATGATAAGGATTTTCCTTTTCATTAAAGGATGGTTTATTTCTTTGTATGAGTATATTTTTAAACGGTGGATGGAATGAGCCAGCATACTATTGTTGTTCGTGGCCACCTAGCTAAACGTGTCAAAGAGGAGGCTGAAAAACTCGGCATCAGCGTTTACGAGTATCTTGTTGAACTATTAAGCCAGAATTTAGACCCAAAGGATAGGGCTATAGAATACATTGAAGCTGCTAAGAGTTTACTTGAAGAAGCTATGCTGGAGGTTGAGAAGAACAATGTGAGACAGGCTGCCGAAAAATTATGGGGAGCCGCCGCGCTTGCGATAAAGGCATATGCTTATTGGAAAGAGAGGAAAAGGCTGGTGAGCCATAGAGATCTCTGGGAATACAAGAGAAAATTAGGGGAAGAGCTGGGCGAATGGGTTTATGATGCGTGGGCAAATGCTACTGAGATGCATATTTGTTTCTACGAGAAATGGTGTAGTGAAAAAGATGTTAGAGT
>JAADCY010000048.1 GCA_013154205.1 Thermoproteota archaeon
AACGTGGCCGGCTTAACTTCCGGGTTCGATACGAGTCCGGGTGTTGCCCGGCCACTATGGCCGGGTCGGGCCGCCGATTAACCTAGAATAGCGTGGCCGGCTTTTAAGCTTTTCTTTCTTCGAGTTTTATCGAATAAATAGCTTTAACAACTAATTCCCCACCACACTTGGGGCATTTTCCCTTTACAAGAGAGATAAAGTCTCCCGGCTCATAATCCTTCTCCATTTCATAGCCGCATTTTCTGCATTTGACGAGTTCTTTCGGAATGTATTTTGCTTGTTTGGGCTTGCGTCTATATTCCATGTATAATTGTATAACCAGTATGGCGAGCGCAATAAGTGTTAATATGAGCATTGTGTTTTGATCGAATATCATCCTGGAACACCTAGGGTATTACCTATACCAGCGACTATAATTGTTGATTTAGGCTTTGTGGACTCTAATATGATCCTACGCACGTGTTCTAGGGCTTTCTCGCCAGCCTCGTAGATCTCTTTTTTCATTGTATGTATGGCTTCACCTAGATCCATTTTTATAACTAGGGCTTTCAGGGGTATACCATACTTTGTCGTCGCCCTCTCAATGGCGATCTTTTCAGGGCCTGGATCACCTATTGCAGCTCCTATGCCTTCGGCTATTTCACCTGTCTCCTCGCCTTCTAGCTTCAGGGCGGCATCAATGGTTACAACGAGGTCAACACCGCCTTTTAGTTGTTCAACTAGGTCATAGAGCACTTTGCCAGGTCTCCCTACATTGCTTCCAGGTCCTTCCGCCTTGATGACATATATTCTCCGATCATCTAGCCATAGCTCCGTTATGCTAGTATCTTCAATCACTTTCTTTGAAACAACTTTTCCCAGCTCTATAAGTCTATGTGCTACCAATGGACCGATGCTATCGCCTATGGGAGTGCCTGTTAGGAATGCATCAAGCGATTTATGATATGTTTCGACAATCCTCATGATCTGCGGCATCGCCATCTCTAGCTGCATAAGGAGTATCCAGTTGTTCTCTTTTTCGCCGGATAATAAGTAGTGACGGACGATTTTATATATCTGATTAAGTACCCCAACTATCGATAATCCTGTCTCGACAAGGCTGCGCTCGTACTTCGTGGCTGTAGGTATTGCTTGTTCAACCATTTTCTTAAAGCTTCTATCACCAGTTATTATTAAGTGCTCTAAACGCTTTATGATATCTGTAGGCTCTATATCTACAGGCTGTATTATGAAGAAATCCATTGCGCGCTTGATGAGTATATCGGGCGATTTTACTCCAAGATTTCTTAATTGTTTCTCAACACGTGTTCTATCTTGTTCGAGATACGATTTTATAACCGATAGTTTGTTCCTTATATCGTAGCTCCATAGACGCATCTGGATTTTTTGGTTAGCGCCTGTGAATATTAATATGAACAACAGTATCCATATTAGCTGTGTAGCCAGTGATACCCAGTCGGTTGCCAATAATTACTACACCTTGACACCTGTCTCTCCAAGGGTCTAATGTACTCGTGTCTTAATATTTTTAATCCAAAAACTCCCCTTTATAGTGTAGTAACTATCACTTCGTCGTTACTTATGATGATCGTATGCTCGAACTGGGCAACTACCCCTCCTCCTCTCTCTATTAGTATCGGATAGGAGATAAGCACACCATGACGTTCGAGCATTTTAATAGTATTTCTTAGACCGTCAACACTTGAAAATAAGTCCTTGTACCATCTTTCGCAGAATGGAAGTGTGCGTCTCTCACTCCATATTCTGTCAAATAATTTTTTCTCATAGATCGTGAGGCGTCCGCGCTTCTTCCTTATAGAGTATATTGTCGCTATGTCTCCCTCCTTCACAAGCCCGACACCGTTTGTTGCGAAGGGCTCAATAGCGTATACGCCATCTTCGAGTTTCCACCTACTAAATATATCGTTAAAATTAGGTATGCTTTTACCACTATGTATAATATAGCGATCAATACTATGCCCCGTTAAGTTCTTGATCGGTTTGTAACCGTATCTCTCTATCGTTGATTCTATAACGTATCCTATATCTTTAGCTCTTATACCTGGTTTGAGAATTGCAAGCGCTGATTCCAGCGCTTTACGTGTTGCCTCCAATAACGATTCGTATACAGGGTTGAAGGAGACAGTAGTGGCTGTGTCCGCTATATAGCCGTCTACATGTACGCCAATATCTATCTTTATCACGGCGTTATCGGGAACAGTTAGTTTATCACCGATTAAAGGAGTGTAATGAGCCGCAACTTCATTTATGCTGAGATTAGTTGGGAAAGCTGGTTCTCCTCCTAATTCCTTTATTCTTTTCTCAACATGCTCTGCTAGATCATAGAGTTTCATGCCAGGCTTAACAATTCTAGCAGCTTCTTCACGTACAGTCTTGGCTATTCTTCCCGCTTTAATCAGCTTATCTATCGCTTCATCACTCAATCCACTCATTTCCCTTCACCAAAATAATAGGGGAAGTATGGTTGAATATTTTGTTTCTTGTTTAAAGATTTATTTCAGTCATCGAGTATTAGAGAATAAACAGGGAATAAGAATAGTTGTTCTAAGAGGTGATAAACATGGCCATAGTGAAGTATCTCGGTCACTCAGCTTTTGAGATTGTATTGACTGGTCTTGACGGTAAGGAAAAAACGATATTGATTGATCCATGGCTTGAGAACCCGCTCAGCCCGGTCAAGGTTGATGATTACAAGAAAAAACATATTGATTATATATTCGTCACGCATGATCATGGAGATCATATAGGCAACGCTATTGAAATAGCCAAGGCGACAGGAGCCAAACTTGTGGGAATATTCGAAATAGCTCTCTACGCTAACGAGCAGGGTGTCGAAGCAGTTGATGGTAACATTGGTGGAAAACTCAAGATCCCTGACCTGGAAGTAATCATGACACCAGCACTTCATAGTAGTCAGCGTGGCGTACCAGTGGGATTCGTGATCAAAGGAAAAGATGTAAGCATATATCATGCAGGCGATACAGGGCTTTTCGCCGAGATGGAGCTAATAGGTGAGCTATACTCTCCGGACATAGCGATGCTTCCGATAGGAGGGCATTACACTATGGGTGTTAAGGAAGCTGTAAAAGCAGTCCATATGTTAAGACCCAGAATAGCGATACCAATGCATTACAACACGTTCCCACCGATAAAGGTTGATCCCGAGAAATTCAAAGAACTTGTTGAAAATACTACCACGACAAAAGTAGTCGTATTAAAACCTGGCGAAGTACTCACTTATCCATGATAACATAATAATTATACACGAATATTTATTGGCATCCTTTTTTGGATAACACATATATGGCCCGGGGATACAGCCCCGCTCCCACTATTTAAGAGCCCGCGTGAGCAGAGCCGTAATGGCCCCGATGAACGCGGGTGTTAGTAGTGGGGGACAGCCCTAAAGGGCCGCCGGGTTATGAATGGTATTGATGACATTTTCACTAAGGCTATAAACTAGTCTTGTTCTTATCGCAATACTGTAAAATGATTTAATACCGTAAATGTATAATCTGAACTCTAAACATAGCTATTTACACAGCAGAATGACTGGGTGAATCACGCTCATTACATTATTGGATCAAGGTAGTATGAAAGGTGATGACAGTGACAAAATACCTGATAAAGGCCAAGGTAGAAGTTAATGGGGTGGTTGAAAAACACGACATTATAGGAGCTATCTTCGGTCAGACAGAAGGCTTACTAGGCGAGCAGTTCGACCTAAGAGCTCTGCAGGATAAAGGAAGGATCGGTAGGATCCAAGTAAATACTAGAACATATAATGGCAAAACAGTTGGCGAGATCATAATCCCAAGTAATCTGGATAGGATTGAGACAGCCTTAATCGCAGCAATGATAGAGAGCGTGGAGAGAGTAGGTCCATATAATGCGAAGATACAAGTCGTCGACATAATTGATGTGCGTATGGAGAAGATCAAACGCATTGTTGAAAGAGCAAAAGAAATCCTAAGGACATGGTCGAGGACAAAATCTCCGGATCTAAAGGAGATACTGCTCGAAATACAGCAGGCGATGAAAACTCCTGAACCTATAAAGTATGGGCCTGAAAACCTACCGGCAGGACCAGATGTTGAGCGGAGCGATACCGTAATACTTGTAGAAGGTCGTGCAGATGTAATAAACCTCCTTAGATACGGTATCACTAACACAATAGCGCTGGGTGGAGCTAGGAAAGTACCTGAAACAATAGCAAATCTAGCAAAGCGGAAGAAAATAATAGCGTTTCTAGACGGCGATCACGGAGGCGACCTTATACTCAAGGAGATACTGCGAAGCATAAAAGTCGATAAGATAGCAAGAGCTCCTCCCGGCAAGGAAGTAGAAGAACTAACAGGTAGGGAAATAAAGGAGGCGCTCTCCAAGGCTATACCGACCAAGAAGTTCTTAGAAGAACTAATAGCGGCGGGAAGCAAGGAAGCGCAATACCTCCTACAGGTTCAGGAACGCTTAAGTAGGCAAACACCTCCTGTTCAACAAGCTAAAAAGCAGGTTACCAAAGCTGCTGTTGTAGAGGAGAAGCCTAAGGAGAAGGAAGAGAAGAAGGAAAAAGTAGAAAAGGAGAAGGCTAAAACGGAAGTCAAACACGTAGAAGAAGTTATCTCTATACCAAAACAGATCAAAAACGATATAAAGTCACTTCTCGGAACACTTGAAGCGATTCTTTACACCAAGGACTGGAAACCCATTAAGAGAATACCTGTACGGGACCTGGTTAATGTGCTCGATGAAATGGATGAAAGAACAGTCTACGCTATTGTGTTCGATGGTATCGTTACACAGAGACTTGTAGAGAAAGCTGGCGCTAAAAAAGTTAAGCTGCTAATAGGTGCTAAAATAGGTAAGA
Source organism: Thermoproteota archaeon (assembly GCA_013154205.1). Classification (GTDB taxonomy): domain Archaea; phylum Thermoproteota; class Thermoprotei_A; order Sulfolobales; family Desulfurococcaceae; genus JAADCY01. The sequence continues at coordinate 4,889 of JAADCY010000048.1, forward strand.
TTAATGAAAAACCCCAGGATATCATAATACTTACCTTTAATGACTTATTATAAGCAATTATTTTTTACCACTAAAGAATTCGAACAGGCTTTTTTGCCCAGCTGTCCGGGCGGCCATTTTCAACTGTGTCTCTGATACTCCGAAATACCCTAGAATTCTCATTGCCGCAGGAATTATCTGGTGGTCAATATAATAATTTGTATCAACAAGCTTGGGATCCTTTACTAGTATGTAGGGCTCGGCGCGACTAGATATTTTTCCACTGCCTTTAACAATTATGTAGCCTACCTTGTCACCGACCGATAGCTTGATTCCTAATCGCAGAAGTTTCTTAGCAGCCACGACGTGGGGGGCGTCAACCGAGTATTCATCGAGTCTCTTTGACAGAGTTTTCCAGATTATTAGTTTGTTAAGAGGTACTTTGCCTTGTTTTAGCTCTGTAATTACTTTTCTTACGTACTCTATTGCTTTATCTGTGCTTCCTTCTTTCAATAATATCTCCGTGATCTTTTCCTGTACTTCTTTCGCGATCTCTGCCCAATCACCACGTACTGCTTCAAACCCAACAATATCTATTCTACCATCGGTCAGGAGTCCTGCGTATCTTTTCTTGGCTTCTGTGAAGAAGATACGTTTATACACCTTATCGATCTTAATATCTAGACCTAGTTCATCCTTGATTCTCTTAATGAGTTCTTCGACTTTCTCCTTATCATACGTGACAAATAAGGAGTCTGTATCTCCATATATTACTTTGAGCCCTAATGATTCAGCTATCTTTATAGCGCGACGTATAGTCTGACGACCCCATGCAGTGACAGCCTCTGCGCATTCTTTACAATACCATCTTGCGCCAACCCAGCCCATATAGCCGTACGTCGCATTGGCGAGTACTTTAACCGCTTTTTGCCTCTCATTAAGGATTCTATACTCGTAGCTATCTGGAGGATATTTCTTCATTTCTTCCTTAATGGATTTTCTAAGGCTTAGAAGAGTTGTAAGGACTTTCTTGAAGAATCCTTCTGGTTCTTTTCTAAAACAATGACCTACCTCTGGCGCAATATAGTGTTTTTCAGGATCGCATTTTTCATCCTTTACGATCGTGTCAGGACCTACATTGTACTTAATCATTATGCTTGGATACATGCTTGAGAAGTCTAGTACAGCTATATTCTCATGTATTCCTTTAACAGGCTTTAGTACTACTGCGCCCCGATATGATTCGTAAGGTCGTTCGATCCTATTAGGTACTAGTTCATTATACCTATAAGCTTCTCTCATCAAATACCATTCCAGCCTAAATCCTACGCTAGCTGTTCCTACCTGATCTAGTGGAAGACCTGTTAAGTTTGAGAGTTGCATGCCGAATGGGACAAATTTCTCCATTAAGCCGAACGTCGCCTCTACATCTTCCCTATTGTATCTAAGAAGAAGCGGTCTTAGCTTTGGGTCGTCCCAGTACTTCGGCATATCGAGATAATCTATGATTATTCTCTCGCTTTTCTTCATGACACCTAGATAATCAGCGACATTTTCCAAAGATTTTATCTTTACTTCGGGGATCTCCTCGGCATAATCATATAGATCCACATTTAGACGGCCAGGAACTGAGATATGACCATATGTGCTTGTTCTTGGTGTTGCACCAACACGTCTTGATACATCTAGGCGTAAACCAATCTTTTTGCTTCTTTCAATAAGATATGGCCAGTCAAAACCATTGTTATTGTATCCAACAACTATGTCTGGATCATAGGATCTCATATAGTTTATAAAGTTCCTTATGGCGTCTTTATCATCCTTGTCCTTTGCTAAAAACTGTTTAAACCCATTATCGGTGTCTTTTACTCCTATTATTATCACAGGATCTTTTTCTGGCCGCGGTGTTCCGCCTTTAGCGTATACCTCGATATCGAATGCCATATATCTCAGATCTTCGGGAGGCGTTGAATCGTTAAGAGCTTCGATCCTTCCTATTATCTCGTATTCTTCGTCCACACGATATCCCGGTTTCTTTGTTACCTTGGTGACTTCCGCTTTATGCCAGCCGCAAGGCCGGATATTATGGTCTATGATATACCGCATACTGAATCTGATATCGGCTTCGACGACATCTTTAACACCTTTAATTTTCCTAACTTTTTCCCTATATTTCCTAACGGTTTCTGGAATCATTGTCGTAATTTTTAATGCTTTTACGGGCCTACCGAAATATTTTTTCTCGACAAGAGCTATGTCAATAATTGGTGATCTGGGATCAGATAAAGATTTGACCTCACGGATTATACGTTGAATATCCTCATCTTCATCGATAATTGCGTAAAAATATGGTCTAAAGCGCTTGTCTCGTAATAGTATTCTTTTACCATCGCGTGTTATACCCCATATAATTATATGGGGCTCAGCACCGACAACCTCATATGTGTTGTCAAGGAAGTAGAACTCTATAATCATGTAAACACCCATATTTCATCTATATAAATAGAGTTAGATAACTATTAGTTTCCATGAGTGGTCAGCGTTGAAAATACTGGATAAAGACTTGAGGAAAGGTATTGTTAAGCTTGTGCCAGAGGATCAGGACGATATGTGGATATTGTATAATATCATAGCCCCGGGCGATCTTGTAACAGCACAGACTACGCGGGACATTAAGGTAGAAGGCAGTAGTAGACGAGTACCGATGATTCTAACTATACAGGTTAAGGCTCTCGAGTTCCAGCCTTTTACCGATAGGTTACGGATACGTGGAATTGTCGTTGAGGGCCCCGAACGGTTTGGTGTTAAAGGACATTATCATACAATAAATGTCGAGCCTGGAAAACCTATTGTGATCAATAAGGAGCGATGGCCTGCGCATATTCTGAAGCGAATCGAAGATGCTATGAAGAGAAGGCCTAGGATATTATTGGTGGCTATTGATTATGATGATGTAGCTATTGCTCTATTGTCGGAGCAGGGCGTTAAAATATTGTATGAGGAAGCCTTGAGGCTTCCTGGTAAGAGTGATACGGCTGATTTCGATAAGATGCTTGCTAAGTTTCTGGATAAAATCAGTAAGATAATAGCAGACTACGTATCAAGATATCGTACGAAGTATGTTATAATAGGTAGTCCTAGTATGCTTCGCCAGAATTTGGCGAGGATCCTTAAAGACCGGATCGCTGGCGTATCCGTTGTAATAGATAATGTATCTATGGGTGGTGCACCTGGTATTAGAGAATTAATGCGTAGAGATAGTGTTAAGGAGGCTTTGAAAGAAGCGAGCCTTATGAGGGCACAAGAGGCATTAGCTGAATTCCGGAGGCTTCTTATGACTAATGATAAGATGGTTGTATACGGCATTGATGATGTCGAGCGAGCAGTCAGTTTGAACGCTGTAGAGAAAATAATTGTTTCCGAGGATTTGCTGAGGACATATAATGAGGATGTTAGGAAACGTGTTGATAGAATATTAGAAGAAGCTTATAGGAGAAGAGCAGAAATAATCGTTGTTCCAAAAGAATCACAAGTTTACTATGAGATAGAAGGTCTTGGAGGAATCGCGGGTATATTGAGGTTTCCGATCAGTTAAGCTATATGAAACCATTCTCGTAGAGTCTTCTACGGACATGTGGATACTGTTTAGCTATTCTATCGAGTGCTTCTTCGAAACTCTCATCTTTACCTAAATAGTACTTTACGAAAACACCTGTACGTCCATGTTTATCACGTCTACTAAGAACATAGACCCTTTCAAGCACTGTATCGACACTGATCCCTAGCTTCTTGGCTACAATGTTTTCATTACCTATAACGGGCGATTCTCTATGGCCTTTTTCGGTTGGCTCGATGAATACTAGGCGTTTATCTACTCCAGGGACTCTCCTGTTCATTTCTAGGCCTCTGAGGTCTAGAAGTCCCCCAAATATGTAGAACTCATATTCTCTCGGGCTTAGCTTTGCTAGTGGAAAACTAATAATTATCCTATCATCCGGGTCTAAGGAGATGTATGCTTTGGGCGTGCTTGAGGGTGTTGCCACGACAATATATTTATTCACAGGCTGTAAGCCCATAGTCTCAATCGCTAATTCTACCTTATAGCTTGGAATCACATAGGGTATGAATACATCGATATCGCTCTTACTATGTACGTCTCCTCTAGCAATACTTCCATGCACTATTGCGTTGATGCCTTGTTTAGCGAGGCCCCTGAGTATATTAATCGCTATTTTCCGTAACTTAGCCAGGGTTTTCCAGTGGTTTTCATCATATGTTACCTCAATGTACTCTGGTGTTCGTTTTATCTTCGTTCGAGGCAATTCTTTCCCCATCTATTAATTAACGTGCTATATGCTTAGTATGTTTAATTAGTAATGTAGTATCATGGGTGCGCGGTATGAATGTTGACAGTATCTATAATTTTGTACTGGCTCTTACAAGCTTCTGGATTTTAGTGAATATTATTTATGTATCTAAGAAAGAATGGTTTAATTCAAAAGGAATAAAATTGTATTATGGCGTCGTCCTTGTATACAAGAAGCCCTACGAAGTTAAGCCTTCTCGCATAATAAGTAAGGTATCATATTTATCGATACCCTTCGCTCTGATCGGTGTATACATGTTTTACTCGGCTATGATAATGTCGCTCATATCAAAATTCGGAATTATGAAAACAGGTGTAACAGTTAGGCTATTGATTCCGGGAATAAATATCACGGGAGTCTTCCTCCTCTATTTCTCTGCCGCAGTCGTAATTGCCGCGGCGATCCATGAGTTTGCCCATGCTTACGTTGCCAGGAGCCATGGTATACCTGTTAAAGGATTAGGATTTGCACTAATACTTTTTATTCCAATAGCTTTCACCGAGATTGATGAGGAAAGCTTTCCAAAAGCGTCTAGAAAAGCCCGAATACTTACATTATCAGCTGGTCCTGCAAGCAACATAGCACTAGCCCTAATATTCATGGCTCTTCTCATACCTCTCGTTTCGCCTTATGGATATGTCATAACTAATGTTATTAACAATAGTCTCGCTGATCATATAGGTTTGAAGCCTGGCTACATAATACTGAAGATCAATGGGACACAAGCAACGCTGCAAACATTGCACTCCTATTTAAGCTTGAACAAGACTACAACACTTATTCTTACAGTTTTCATCCCGCAAAACAACAGTATTGTGAACATAACATTTGTAAAACCCTCATCGACCCATTTGCTAGGGGTATATTTGCAGGCATCACCAAGTCTCTGGCTAGTAAAGCTCGTCGGAATCAATATGGCTGAATTCATAGTAGGCTTATCGCAATGGATCTACCTAGTCAATATGAGCTTAGGAATAATTAATATAGCTCCTTTATTCATAACCGATGGAGGAAGAATTATTTATGATACAATTAAGAATAAGACGATTTCACACGCAATAAACATATTAACGTTATTCATACTGGTCTTAGCGCTCGCTCCCTAAAATCCTTTATAAAATCCTACAACTAATATCTCTAAATGCCCGCGGGCCGTGGGTAGGGCCCCCATTAAAGGGGGCCAGAACAACCCTGCGCCCGCACACCGCGCCCGTCAACCCCCCGCCCAGCAATGAACCCCGCCCCGTGGGGCTGGCGGTGGCGGAGCCCCCTCTGGAGGGAGGGGGTCAACCGCCTTAGCCAGGGGAACCTGGCCAGGCCCGGAAGGGAGCAACCTAACCCTGGCC
>JAADCY010000098.1 GCA_013154205.1 Thermoproteota archaeon
CAAATAGTCTTTGTACCTGTGCATAAATACATTCTCCGCTGTACCTGCATCGGCTACAGTTTAATCGCGAATCTATGCATAGCTTCTTGCTTGGTAAACGCCCCTTAATTCCTAGGTGACGGAGGTACTCCGAGAAGTACCTATCGATCGGGGCGTATCTGGTTAACCCATATGTATGTAGGAGGTACGCATGCACAGATTTAACGCCTATTCCTTTCAGTGATAGAAGCTCGGTTGCTTCTATTAATGGTTCTTTATCCCGGCCAAGGATCTTCTTGATATGTTGTTTTATCTTTAGGAATTGCTTCACCTGATAGGATCTGGAGATCACAACGCCTTTGTTGATAAGCTCGTTCATCCATCGCAGAGTGTTTATGTAGTAATCAGTGTTTCTGCTCAGTATAATGGTTGTTATGACATAGTATTTGTCTTGGGGTGAGAAGGGTATCGTTATTTTCTTGATACAGTCGAACAATATAGAGGATCTAAGCGCGTCTGGAGCGTGGCTTCTTCCCCATACCCGCTTATACGTGGTGATCCCCAATAGGTGAAAGGCATAGTTAGGAGTACATGTATTCGGTATAGTACATCTAAGCTCTAAAGTCTCTTTATTATATTTACACAGCAGGCCTTTGCAAACCCCATGTATTTTCTTGAATACAAACCATCCATGTTCTCGGCGAATACTAAGTAGGGAGAGAAGATATGAGTGGTAGAGTGATAATGGATAGTCTATGCCTTTAACAACTATGGTTTTATCATCCACTCTCCATGAAGGATCATTATTCGCCAATACTAGTTCTCCTCGATAATTAGAGAAAGGAAGAGATAAAGAAAAAAGGTTAGAGGGTAAAAGTTTAGGCTTTGCTTCCCATTACCATAGCCATTACGGCTTTCTGTACGTGTAGACGGTTCTCGGCCTCTTCGAAGTATAGGCTCTTCTCGTAGCTGTCTAGTACTTCGTCTGTTACCTCCTGCCCACGGTCGGCTGGTCCACAGTGCATGTAGTATGGTTTGCCGGCTTTCTCGAGCCTCTCCATTGTCACGATCCAGTCCTTGAACTTTGCCTGGTAGGCCTTTGCACCCTCCTTGTCTACCGTGTTGTTGAACGGCGGGAAGAAGCCCTTCGGGCTCCACGCCTTGGGGTAGACGAAGGTTGCGCCCTCGAATGCTTCGTCCATGTCGTGTGTTATCTTGAACTCTGCGCCCCAGTGCTCGGTGTACTTCTTGACTTTCTCGATGGCTTCGTCGAGTAGCTCGAAGCCCGGTGGGTGCGCTATGTAGACGTCTGCGCCCAGCATTGCGGCGATGAGGGCTACGCTCTGTGGTACTGCTAGCGGCTTTAATCCACCACTATATGCGTAGCTGACGACGAACTTCTTTCCTCTCAAGTCCTTTGGCCATCCCAGCGCCTCTAGGGCTGCCTGCGCGTCTGCTAGGGCCTGGAACGGGTGGTAGACGTCGTCCTCCATGTTGAGTACTGGTACGCTTGCCCACTTGGCGAACTCCTGTATGATCCTGTGACCACGGCCGATGATCCACTTGGCTGGGTCGCCATAGATTCTAATAGCGATGCCGTCACCGTATCTGCTCAGTACACGTGATACGTCACGGATAGCTTCTGTCTGGTACGGGACCATGTCTTCTGGTAGTGTTGGCGTGTAGACGTCGTGTGGTGATATGAATATGCCCATACCGCCTAGCTGGTAGATTCCTGTCTGGAAGCTGTTCCTTGTTCTAAGGCTCTTGTTGTAGAATATCAAGTATAGAACCTTGCCTGGCAGGTATTTTGTCTCGACCTTCTTATGGAATTTCTCCTTCAAGTCCTTCGCTGCTTCTAGTACTTTGAAGATTGTGTCGATATCATAGTCTGCGTTGGATAGCCAGTGCTTACCCTCTAGGTAACCTACATACCATGGATTACTCATCTTGCCTTCCCCAACCAGTTTTAGTGTTCTTGTCTATTGTCTAGTCTCTGCTTAGATATAAATTGTATTTCTCCCCGTACTAGTTTTTGATAATAAGTGTTATTGAAGAATCTATATAGTATATAGAGTGTACATGCTGAGATAAGGACACTAGTGATGTACATGAGGATCTCTAGGCCGCCGAGAAGCGTGACTGGCTTATGTATGCATAAACCCGGTAATCCATGTGAAAACATGCATTTCCCAGACTACTTGGCTATACACATGTTTATCGATTATTTGAAAAGGGGAAAAATACCCGAAAAGATAATGCTTGCTTACTACCCCGTGGCTTTCCTCGAGATATTCGATGAGAAAGGAATTGTTGTAAACGCCTACATGCTTAGAAAGATCAAGATGCCGTTATGGTCTCCGCCAATATCTCTTCTACTTAAATCCGTAGAAGAGATAGACACTTCTTCAACACAGGATTTCATGAGAGGCTTAAAGATTGTAAGGCGGTTAGCGACCGAGATTTACGCTGGGAAATATAGTGATATAGAATACCAGGAGATCCCAGGGCTGATAACGGGGGGCCTCAAAGCTCTTCTCGAAAAACTATTATCTAGTGCGACTACATCGGGAGTACCCGGCCTAATACTTGAACATGACGAGGGCTATCGTAGCACTAAGTATATCTTTATGAGAAGCATAACGAGCTACGAGAACCTTATGTCGCTGGCCCAGCAGGCTCACCTACTTCTCTTCAGGAAATACAAGGAGTGGATGACGAGCATAATACAGTATTATAATCAGAGATTCGGCGAGCTTGAGCTAAGCCTTGAAGAAACCCGTAAAATTGTTGACTCGAACATACAGAGCTTCAGTATGAAAATGAATAATGAAATGAAGCATATCGAGGAGAACTATCACTATAAGATCGAGAAACTATTGTTTAGGAGCACACAGATCCAGCGTGAGCTGGCCGAGATCAAGAAGAGGATTCTAGATCCTACATATGCTGATAAAGAAGAATTATTGAGGGAAGAACTGAGAAGACTGGAGAGGGAGAGAAAGCTCATCTTAAGAGAAATCGAGGATCTCAGGAGGGAGGCAGAGACAGAGATAGATCTTGTAAAAAAGAAATACTATAGCCTCATAAACAAGGAGAGAAACAAGCTGCAAGTCCTGGTCAAGGAGAAGAGAAACATAGAGCGTGAAATGAAGGGAAAGATAAACCGCGTCTACACAATGTTCAAAGACGTCGAAAAACGCATTGACTATATTTCTTCGAAGCTCGCGGTTTTCCGGAGACTATACGAAGACGAAATGATCCATAGCCCTGCTCTCGGCGAGTCACTATACTATCTAGTGTTCATAATCGCTTCGAACAACAAAGATGTATGGCTCATCCCATACTATGATGTAGTGATAACCAGTAATGGTCTCAACATCTACAGTATGAAGCCAATTAAGAAGATAATGGGCGAGATCAAGAAAAACTTTGTTAAGAACATGAATAGCGATGAAGAACATCCAGTCTATCGTATAAACGATATCATCGATAATGAAAAGACGAGACAGATTATCAAGTCATTACTGGAGAAGTATGGTTTAGACAAGCGTTATGAAGATAAAATAGATGAGTTTGTAGGGAAGCTTTATGGAGAATAACGTTGAGAATAAGAAAACATGTTTCAACAGACGAAACGTCTACGCTCTCAGCGTTACCAGCCTATTAACCGATATCAGTAGCGAATCAGTCTATGCTGTACTACCATTCTACATCTTATCCCTAGGATACGGCCGCGATATCGTGGGATTCGTCGAGGGATTAGGCGGTTTTCTCGATAGCTTGATGAGGCTTGTTAGCGGCCGTTTATCAGACCGTATTAAGAAGTATAAATTACTAGCAACAATAGGGTATTTTATATCATCAATATCCAAGCCGTTCTTCGCCCTTGCACGGTCTTGGCCTTTAATAGCATTAATACGCGTTTTAGATCGGGTGGGAAAAGGGATTAGAACATCGCCTCGCGACGCATTATTATCGTTCAGTACATCACCTGATTCTAGAGGGAAGGCTTTCGGTCTTCATCGGAGCCTTGACACCCTAGGAGCTATAATAGGCCCACTACTAGCATTTCTCATACTACCACTACTTGGATTCAACGGTGTATTCATACTCAGCATCGTTCCCGGATTACTAGCGGTTTTCATAATCGCTATTATTGTCTCTGAAAAGAAACTATGTGTTAAGATAACTGTTCATAAGGATAAGAAAAGGACGCGGCCCGCTCCTTTGTCTAGGAGATACTGGTTCTTCCTCGTATCAGTAGGCATGTCTGGCCTAACAGGCTTTGGACAGGCATTCCTACTCGTTAGATCCGTAGAGCTTGGATGGTCTAAAGAATACAGCCTTGTTTTCCTCATGATCTCAAACATCGTCTATGCCTCAATAGCATACCCTATAGGTATTATAAGCGATAGAATGGGCGATAAAAGACGCTATCTATATCCAGTTGTATTCGTGATAACATTTATCACGGGCATGGTGCTCGCGCTATCATCATCACCGTTAGCAGCGATTGTATCGTTTGTTCTCCTCGGAGTCTACATGGCTTTCAACGATACATTAAGAAGAATAATAACTGGCCTGCTCCTACCAGTAGAATCGCGTGGAGCCGGATACGGGTACATGCATGGAGTATATGGTTTCGCCTACCTTACCGGAAACATTGTCCTGGGTAAACTCTACCAGTTATATGGTGCAAGGATTGGTTTCACATACATGTCGTTAATGGCCTTGATAGGCTTTGTAACGGCATTGATGTTTACAGCATCATATAAGCGCTCAATTCTTAACCGTATATAGTGCATTAATAATTGAATAGGTGACTAGCTATGGTCACAAGCCTAAAGGGGAGACACTTCTTAACACTAGCGGATTTTACGAAGGAAGAACTAGAATTCATGCTTGACACCGCGAGAATGCTTAAGGAACGATATCTTGCCGGGGAGAGGATAATACCCATCCTACGCGGAAGACACCTAGCACTTCTCTTCGAAAAGCCAAGCACACGTACGAGGATAAGCTTTGAAACAGCAATGCTTGAACTAGGCGGGGACGCCTTATACCTTAACTGGAGAGACCTACAGCTAGGCAGGGGCGAGACAATAGAGGATACTGCTAGGGTATTGTCCCGATACGTTGACGGGATAATGGCGCGTGTCTATGAGCATGAGAAACTAGTAAAACTAGCCCAGTACAGCCGTGTACCAGTAATCAATGGTCTTAGCGATCTCCTACATCCAGCCCAGGCATTAACCGATATCTATACCATAATGGAGAAGAAAGGCAGAGACCTCAGGAAACTAAAGATCGTGTTTGTCGGTGATGGGCGAGACAATGTTCTCCATAGCCTTATGCTCGGTATAGGGATTCTGGGCGGTAAAATAGTGATCGCGAGTCCGAAGGGATACGATCCAGATCCGAGCGTCGTGAAGCTGTTCGAGGAAAAAGCGGCTCCTAACGGCGGCGAATACGAGATCATAAGGGATCCGGTAGAGGCTGTGAAAGGTGCAGATGTAGTATACACCGATGTATGGGTCAGCATGGGACAAGAGTCTATAAAGGAGAAGAAGATACGTGATCTAAGCCCGTACCAGGTCAACAAGGAGCTCATGAGCTATGCAAAGCCAGACGCGATATTCATGCACTGCCTCCCAGCTCATAGAGGACAGGAAGTCACAGATGACGTTATAGATGGTAAGTGGAGCGCTGTATGGGATCAGGCTGAGAACAGGAAACATGTACAGAAAGCTATACTAGCGCTCCTAATACCCTAGCATTGATCATCAATTCTATTGAACAATTACCGGGAAATAATACCATACAATATTTTTATATTCTATCTGACATACCCTTGAAATCCAGAGATAAACTATTGCATTAAATTAATGGTTTGCTTATTACTTCGGCTTATGGGGGAAAAGGATGTCCCAAGAATTCGAGAAGCTCATCACAAAGATCTATGAGGCTCTCGATAAGAGGCCTGGATTATCAAAAATCTTGACAGCAATTCTCTTGGCGGTCTTCGCCGGGATAGGAATATACCTGCGCGCTCTTCCAGCCATAAGATGGGGGTTAGAACTACATGCAAACGACCCATGGATCGAGTATTGGCAGGCTAACTACACATATTACCATGGACCCCTAAGCTGGTATACATTGACCCGTGCCAATCCAGCAACGCATCTGTTCTGGTATCCCTGGGGAAGAAACTTCGTATTATCAGCTTATCCCGGAATACCGATATGGACTGCTATAACGTACTATATAGCTGGTGCTTTCGGCCTAACTGTTAAGGCATGGGTAGCTCTACAGCCACTCGTATTCGCAGGACTAACATTCATAACACTATTCTTCGCCGTCAGAGAGATAATGGATGGAAGCAATATAGCGGGATTAATGGCGGCACTGCTCTATGCGGTCGTGCCAGCTGCAAGTGATAGAACCATAGTGGGGTTCGTCGAGAAAGAAGGCGTTGCAATGGCTATGGTGTTCCTCTTCTTGTTCTTCTACTCAAAGCTTATGAAGACCTATAAGCGTAGAGATGTCGACGTCAAAAAGAAGATACTATACCTAGTCCTAGCAGCTCTGAGCATGGCCTCGGTAGGATGGTTCTGGGGAGGATTCCTCTACGTATGGGCAGGCGTGATAATCTTCATGATACTATACCCGTTATTCGCATCCAAGGAGATAACAGCTGATTTCCTGAAATATAATATTGCACTGGTCTTCCTATCACTGTTCTTCGCATCAGCAGCTCCATCGATACCCGAAGCCCTAGGCTTCTACCCGAGATTCCATGTTAAGAGTATCGGCGTAATGCTTCTAGCGTCGATGATACTGCCAGTAATATACTATCTACTTGCCAACTCCAAGCACGTTAAGAAGAGAATACTTACACCAGGCCGCTACTTCCTAATACTATTATTCGGCGTTATTACAGGTCTAGTACTAGCTGCCAAGGGCATATTACCGATAAGTGGTAGAATCGCGTGGGCCTTGGGCCTGAGGTTCTTTGGAGCATCACCATTAACGGAAAGCATCGCGGAGCAGCAGCCCGCCCTCGTAGCTAAGGGCTTATTAGGAGTACTCACAGCATGGGGTACGGGTACCTACGCCTTATTCTTCGTATCACCACTAATACTAGCCATTGTGGGAGCATTCTACCTACTCTATAAGGGACGCGCCGACAGAGTTTACCTAGCATTATCATTCCTAATAGCGTTCTACGCATATATGAACGCAACCTATTTCGAAGCAACAGCAGCAACATACGGACTAGCTGTCGCGGGATGCTTCCTAGGATGGCTCTTCCTGAAATTCATACCGAGCAAGAAAGAAGTAATGGAGCGTAAGAGGGGAAGAGTAAGTTTCCGCCACAAGTCATCGACTAGGATAATAGCCTTCATATTCGTAGTACTAGCGCTGATAAACCTCACAGCAGCTGGTGCAGTCACATATGACAGCCACATCAAGATGGTACCATCAATAATGGCTGGCGGAGCACCCGTCAATGCCAAAACTAATGCATGGTATGACACTCTAAAGTTCCTGAGAGAACACACTGGTAAGAACGCATTAGTTGTCGCATGGTGGGACTACGGATACTGGATCAGTGTCGGAGCACACCGCTACACACTGGCTGACGGCGCTACATTGAACGGTACACAAATATCATTGCTCGCAAAAGTTCTAACAGCATATAATGAGACTGAGGCTGTGAAGATACTTAAAGAGCTTAAGGCCCCCGAGAACCAGACATATATCCTGGTATTCGACGTCTTCAGATTCATACCAGGCAAGAACAACACTATAACAGTCGTACCAATAGTTGGCGGAGGAACATTCGTAGGACTCGTCGACCTGCCTAAGAGCTACTGGATGGTAAGAATAGCTAGAGAAGATGTATCGAAGTACTTCTACCTATACATAGTGCAGAGCCAGCGCCTAGCCTTCCTCTCGCCGAGATTTGACGAGCCCAACAAGCTCGCCCTGATATATAAGATAATGGTTGACGGCATACTGTACCTAAACTATGAAGACAAGAACCACACCTATTACTTCGTATGGTACACTGGCAACGTCCAGCCCGTCTCGCCAGAATACCAGCCGTTCGCAGAGAAAGTCGGTATAAAATACCAGATAACAGTTACATCAACCAGAACACTAACCTTCATAGACAGGCCGCACTTCAAGTACTTCAAGCCATACAAAGTTATAGCTGAGCCGTACCAGGGGTTGCCGGGATACTACGAGGTAATATTCATATACAAGGTTGACTTCCAAGGCGTAAACCAGAACATTGTGACCAAATAGCCCCTATATTTTTAACCATTTCATTATCGATTTCATTAACGGTGTATTTACATGATTTTCCGAAGGAGAAAAATAGATCCTTATAGAGAAGGCATTCAAGCCCTTTACTCTGTTAAAATGGGTATGAGTAAAATAGAGGCATTACTCGATAGGATCAAGAATCGCCGCCACCGCATGATGGAGGTAGCGGCCGAGCTCCAGATGCGTGGAGAGACTTTTCTGGCGAAGAAATACGCAGAAGAAATAGCCAAGCTAGACAAGATATCTGCCCGTCTACAAATGATTCATTTGGTCTTGGAGAAAGTGGCTTTGAGCCTAGAATACGCTATGACAATACATGATTTCCGGGGAATCGCTAAAGAAGTCCTCGAGATAACGAAGGATCTGAAGAAGCTTCCCGAGTCCACAATACCTGATATGGGTTTAATGCTCTATAATCTCGAAGAATCGTTGAAAGCAATAGCGAGTTCGGGCGTGAATGTACCAGATTATAACCTAGTAGACGTTACACCGTCCACCGATGAAAATACAGAGAAGATCCTGCGGGAAGCAAAGGAGATATTGAAGAGCAGGTTAACGGTTGATGCTGTCTAGAGTAATCCTTTTCTCCGCCTATTGATCCTTATGTGTTCGTGAAGCGATTCCTCGCTTATAAAGTACCTCCTTACCGGAACACCTATCGAAACCATGTATACGGGCTTAGCGTCTTCCCTTAGACCGATCGCTTCTGCTAGTTCATCGTCGTAGAAAGCTCCGATCGCTACGGCGCCTAGCCCGAGTGCTGTTGCTTCTAAATACATGTTCTGCGCGCAGTGACCGGCTTCGAGCACCACGTATCTAATCCCTCTTTCACCATAGTATCTTGTTGTTCTCTCATAGTTAGCTGCTATGACTATGTCGGCTTTTGCATGTAAAACCCATTTCTGAGATAGACAAGCTCTGTATACTTCCTCCTTTATATGTCCCGGCTTAACATATGCTAGTACATGGTAGTGGGGCAAATACCTATAGGCTCCAGGCTCCAAGAACTCGCCGTCACTTAGTTCGACATCTTCTGTTCCGACAACGAGATATAGTTCTAACGGGAAAGTGGCCCCAGCGCTAGGACAGGTTAGAAATCCCTTCACCGGTAGCGATAATCCGTAGGCAGCCCATAGTATCTGCGAGACATCGTTTATCGAGAGCGGCTCATCACGGAATCTCCTATGGCTCCTCCTATAAGCAAGTGCTTGCTCAACACTTAGAACATCACTTCTAATCCTTGGGAGTGGAAGAGGTATCATTGACAAAGCCCATCATTCCCCGGCGGGATAGTTAGTACAATTAACTATTGTTCATTACAGGGATATTTTTCTTAGGATCAAGGAACGAAAACACTAATACTACGCAGCGCTAGAATACGAGAGTATATCTCCTTTCTTCCCTCAGTATGGCGAGCTTTATCCCTAGATTCTTAAGCATTTCTTTGACTTTCCCGGGGATCTTATTGATTATGAATGGTGGCCCTGTTATTATTATCTCATCATAGACGCCATTGCTTGATAGTAGGGCTGAACCTATAGCGTAAGCTAGATTCTTTAGCTGCGTAGCCTGATCAGTTCCTGGATCTATGACCCATACAGCCGTTTTCTTCCCATTATCGGCTACGAGGTCAGGCGTTAATGGTTTTCTATGCTGGAGTATAATTTGGACTTTGTATCCTTTGCTTTCCAGTATCTCGGATACCTGGGATAAGACTAGTTTTCTAGTCGGGAGATAATGATGGGGCTCCAAGTACTTCTCAAGTGGGCCATGGATGTCTGGGTCGTAAAGAGTATATCTACCCCTACTGATTCTGAATAGGAAGAGCTTCTCGGGATCCTTATACCTGTCTTTACTGTTACTATTAACGGTTACTAGGTCTACTTCGAAATCCAGGCTTGTCTCAGGCCTTGACGGGTCAATATATTTCTTGGCAAACATTGTGAGTTCTTTTCTAGTGAATGATGTCTTGCCTTTTTTCATCAGTTCCTCCGCAGCCTTCTTCAATACCATCCATGTCGGTAGCTTGCTGGTTTCCATGACTGTTCCCCAGTAAAGTATAGGGGGGTTTAGGCCAAATATATAGG
>JAADCY010000039.1 GCA_013154205.1 Thermoproteota archaeon
CACGGATAGCCAGGGACCACGGGCTCTACTCCTGTATTGTGACGAACGGCTACATGACCCTGGATAGCCTCAGGGACATGTTGGAGGCCGGGATAACGGGTTATAGTATTGATATTAAGGGATGCCCCGATACCTACAGGAAGTTCCTGGCCGCTGACCCGGAGATCGTGTTTAGGAATGCCAAGTACATCCTCGACCGTGGAGGACATGTGGAGATGGTATATCTCGTTATTCCACGTGCTAATGACTGGGAGGAATGCATAGAGTATGTCTTGTCCAGACACCACGACCTGCTCGACGAAAACGTGCCCCTACACATCAATAAGTATTATCCGGCCTACAAGTACCACGAGCCGCCAACGCCTCTCGAAACACTGTTAAAGATCAAGGAGAAAGCAGTAAAGGAGTATAATATCAGGTATGTCTACATAGGCAACACATTCCACTACGAGCTACAAGACACTGTATGTCCCCGCTGCGGGAAGAAAGTAATCATTAGGAGGCCGGGCTACATATTAAATAGGCTCACAAGCGATCATCGTTGCCCCCGATGCGGCGAGAAAATCCCAATATATGAGGGATAAACACGTACCATATGTAATTCCTATTAAATACTTGCACAACATAGTTCTACTGTAGACGGAGAAATGTATCCCATAGAGCATCGAGGAATACTTCTGGTCTTTCAAGGTGTGGAGTAAGTGCTGATAACCGATCTGCCCCCGGAGACCGTGGCTGAAATATCCATCGAATCATATATGCGTGAAAAAGGAAGGAGAATCACCCCCTACAGTGTTTTTAAATGGTGGGGTAAACGATTCTACCTCCTAAGCAGAGCCCTCCTCGCATCATTAGTTCTAGATAACATAGATGATCTAAGGAGATGTATTGAGAACCCGGCTATCTGCAGAGAACATGCGGGAGAAAAAGTAATAGTAGATCCTTTCATGGGAGGCGGAACAATAGTTTTTGAAGCACTAAAACTAGGCTACAAGGCAGTAGGTATAGATATTGATAGAGCCTCCGAGCTCATCGTCAAATACACACTATTACTCACCGATAGGGAATACTGTAAACAAATATATGGCGAAATCCGGAAAAGCCTCGAGAAAACCTCATCAGAACTAGAATGGCTCTGGAATATACCCGGGACCGGAATGATAATACACTCCTTCCTAGCTAGATGCCCTCCGTGTAAAGCACCAGTATGGATTACAACGAGGAGAAAGAATAACAAACCATATGATGTCTTAGTGCTCAAAGAGGATGGAAAGCTGGAATGGCGTAGTTATCAGGATGTAAAAGACTGGTTATCTCCTACTAGTCCATCAATAAATTTACCCGAACACATTCTTCCACGTGCACATAGACTTTACCGTATATATGCTGTCGAAATACTCCATCCTGATGGGAATAGGAGTTTTCACAGTCTATTAGACAAGGATGACCACGTTTCAATCCATATAAGAGAATATCTCAAAAAACAAGAAGATGAAATACATAGGATATATGGATCTCTGAAGACAAAATATGATAAAACCATACCTGTCCTGCGTGAAACACGCCGTCTATACAGGTACGATATTGCCAGCTACGCAGAGCTATTCACGTGGAGACAATACATCTCAATAATAAGGTTCATCGAGAACACGAATGACAAGTATAGAGAATTTGCAGAACTGCTCGCCGGCGATCTAGCAAGGACATGTTCTCTACTAGCAATGTATTATCAACCATATAGCAAGGTCAATCCCGGCCTTGTTATTAAAAGCTACTGGTTACCCATGAATCCCGTCGAGCTTAATCCATTATCATATATTGTCAGGAAACATCGTATCTACACTGTTGGACGAGGCACAATAGCTTCAAAACTAAGACTAATAAATAGGGTATGCAGTAGCGGCGAAGATAAATGTCTATCTCAGAACGATAGGGCCTGGATAATCAGAGCTGATAGTACCGAGTACATTTACAAGGGACCAGTCTTTGCCGTAGTCACCGATCCACCTTATCCCGGCTACCAATCATATCAAGATATGAGCCTTCTATACAACTACTTTATCAATCTCGGAAGCTCCAAGATGAATAAAATATACTATGATTACACCACCCCGGACCAGTACATGATCTTCTATAAAAGATTCGCCGAGGCTTTGTCGAAGTGGAAGAATGCTCCAAGATACTATGTATTAATCATCAATGTCGCCCACAAAAAATACAGAGACATAATACCATCCATAATAGCCTCTACCGAGGAAATAACTGGTTTAACGCTTCAAAACATGTATTGGTTTATAGGTGAATCACCAGGCAAGCTCGGTAGATCAAGCATTCGCGGCGTATTCGTGCTTGTATTCGAGAATATACCCTACAGGAGACACTCTATTGAGGAACAAATAAGTAATATTTTCAACGATTTTAATAGTGTCAAGCAAGCATTCAAATCAAGAGGTATTGATGAGAAGATCAGGTGGGAGAAGGAACATATGCTCATAGATGCTATAGCTTGTTCGCTTAGAGATATTCTTTAGTTATGGAGGAACATATGAGTATGACCGAGAGATGCTATATAAATATTGATAAAGTTATGGATTACCTTAAAGACCAAGAAACTATTCTCGTTAAATATCCTAGAATACTCCATGGTAAAACCCTGCTAGGGGGTATTTTCCTACGCTTTCCAGAGCATCCTAGTTTTACTAAGCTAGAATATAGGCTAGGTTTCTTCGAGGATATTGAAAACAATATAACGATCGGTTTATCCTATACAGGCAGACTTAACTTAAGAGAAGACGATATCTATGTTTTCAAATACCCGGTGAATATTCGTCACCTGATCTTTGATAGGTGGATATTATCCTATGGCTCTATAAGAAAATATGAGAGAAAACTTGGTCCGAAGCTCGAAAAATACCTCGAGAACTATTTCTATACTAAATTCATCCTGCATAGATTTCCAGTCTTTAAAGAATTTAAGATAAGTGGTAAGAAATACGTTATACCAGCTAATAGGGTATTATCAATAGTAAAAGATCCTGAGAAGCCAGGCGAGATAATATCTCTTGGTGTAGTTACTGGTAGAATTTACTATCGCAGAAAAATAGGCAGAATGTATGATAGATTCTTAGGACTCGAGCCTATAGAGGAGAACGATATCGAGGCAAGTTATGTATACATATCTAACGATAGGCGACCAAGGATTTCAAGATGCTATATCAAAGCTTATAGTATAGTGGAGAGTAACCTAGCGAACGGAGTCTATCTTCTCGCCAATATATATTCAAAACCAGGTTCTAGCGGTAAATCCTTTATCATGATACTTGACAAGCTGGAGCTCGATGACGATGATCTAGCTTTTTTCCTAGGCGGTAGCACACTCATGTACATGTATTATTATCTCTATGTACTAACCGGTAATATAGCCGTGAAAAAGAAACTCCTAATCCAATACTCTACACCTGTCTTCGAAAGTCTCTATAATAGTTTCAGCGCTAAAGGAACAATAAATGATGAAAAAGCACGTTCACTACTATATGATATTATTGATCGCATTGATGGGACAATATTCATCAGAACGAGAGAAAAGATAAGCCTGTATCCATCAAAAACATTGTTTCGCCAGAAAAGCAGTGTTAATGACAAGCTTTTATCTATTATAATTAGGCAGAAAACACGTCACGGCAAACTGACTCCGAGCAATATAGGCTATGGCGAATACATGTTCATTAATGAACTAGTAAGAAATAGGTGTAAGATAATTATGTAAAAACTATTTTGTCAATAAGAGATTGTTTATTTCCATTGATTGAATGACATTGGAAGCTGTTGAGAAATTCCATGACGTATGGATCTCGATAGTATCATCTATCCTATAGAGCTTATAGTGGAACGGCCTGCTGGAGACACCATATTTAAATCTGTCTCTATATTTTCTCCTCAGACTTTCAAGCTTGTCTTTAACTTGACGGAACATACGCATATCTATTAGAAATTCTATCTTGACGCCTCTCTCTAGAAGCTTGACGAGAGCATCGAGAGCCTGATCATTCGTGTGCGATGTGGCGATCTCGAGTTTTCTCCTAGCAGTCATTGTCAGCCTATAAACCGTTAAACCTGTCACTTTAGACACGTGATTATCTGTCGCTACACCTATGAGCTTTGCGAAGGCGTAGAATAATCTCTTACTTGTCTCCAAATGCTCTGTTAACGGCATATTACAGTCTTTACCAAGCAGGATATCCATGTTGCATCCGTCGAGACAATAGTCAGGGCCATATACACCTATTATGTTCTCAAGCTCTTGCTCAACTATATCACCGATCCTACCATAGTCGTCTTCGCTTAGTTTAAGCCCGTATTTGTCTCTCATATAGCTAATTATATGTGTTATGAGGTCTGATTGATTGATATTTAGTAATGATGACACTATTTGTTTGAATGAAGTGAAATCAGTGATTACATTATTCTGTTCGAGATACGATCTTAGCTCCTGGACTAATTTGAGTATCAGCTGGATGAGATTATCCTTTACGTTTAATGTTTTACTTGTCTTTAAGCTGGCATAGTTCGTATAGTAGTTTTTGTCAAGTTCTACTAGGTACTCACATATTTTCTGAAGTAGTTTGTAGAAGCCTTTGTAGAGATCTCCGTCTCCTAGTTTCTCGAGGTATTCCCTAATGCTTTTCTCAACCATTAATGTACCGTACTTGCTGTTCTCAACTATCGCAGAGTAAAATAGCGTGTCATTGTCTGTGTTCTGTACGCCATAAATATATCTTAGTTTTTCGAGCTCTAGCTCTAATTGATGACTGATCTCAAGTATTAATAGATGTGATAATGTATGCATTAGTGTTTTACCAATGTACTCGATGAATTGATTATCATATATACCGTTTACTAGAAGATCATTGACAGCCTCCACAAGATCAACATCGCCAGCCCAAAATCTCACTGCCTTATCATTATGTTTCAAGAAGCCGTCTTTATTCTTCTCAACACTAGGTGTAACCCCGAATACGCTGTTCTTAAGGATTATATATTTCGTGGCAAGTATTTTGAGTAGATCCATATCTGTGTCTCGGATAAACGATATCAGGGCTTTTACAAAATCTTTCCCAACATGTATTACGAGGCCTCTTGTCCTTGTTAGATCGGTGAATGGCTTATACTTTGGCTCTAGCTCCAATATCTCGTTTCTGGGTAGATATATCGTGAAACTCTCAACTTCTGTTATAGCTCTTATCTTATCGGATATCTCGACGCTAACAGGTGATCTATTCTCTCCGTACCTGTATATTATGCTTGGCCTCATATTGGCGTAGACTCTCGGGAAAACCTTTTTGCTATAATGAAATATTCCGAGGCCTGGATAATCCTTGCAGAGAAATACGTATTGTTTCTTGCGGCAGGCAGGACATATCCGTAGGTCGCGAACGTATGTGCAGATAGGATCGGTTGTAACGTATCTACCGTTGAAACAATATGTGATATAGTTCATAATATTAATATTGTATCTTGGCCTGTATTTCCTATTGATGATATCTGATATTTTTGGCCAGCAATTCCTAACGATATCGGAGAAATACTTCTCTCGACAACCTAGATCCCTAGCCATGGATTTAATCTTATCAATAGTATTCCGTAGGAATCCATAGGCAATATTGTATGTCCGTCTTCTACCTCTCCTTGCTGATTCGAAGAACATAGTAATGGATCCATTGAAATCACCGATAATTCTCGGCACTATGACGTCGGTGAGCTTGATCCTACTTCCGTAGAGGTCGCCGACAACACAGTATTTCGGCTGATCACTTGCCTGGGCATCACGTAGCACGAGCGACTTTAGCCTCTTACACCTCTTCGCTAGCCATTCTTTATTCTTGTTCTTCATCTGTATAACATCTATAAACCACAGTCTGTCTCCAAGGAAAACGGATCCCTGCTCTTCAGAGGTATCGCTGGTTCTAGGTTTATAGATTGTTGGAGGATAAACTATCGGTTCGAAGGGTGGATATCTGTAGAATAACTGGTAAAATGATACCTCTATTGTCCTGGTATTATTTAGATCGTCCTCCATAAAGTGAAGCAGGACGCTGTCCATATATGGTGATGAGCCGAAAGCATCCCAGCCTGTTATCTTGTTAACTACATGGTATAGCCTTGTATCACGGCTATAGATTATATCGAGAGGATTTACAAGTAGAACCATACAGGGATCACCTCTCCTTCATGATCGATTCAAGTTCTCTTCTCGCTTTCCTAAGCCTCTTTAGAACGGGGAACAATCTATTCTCTAGATTAATCCTTCCGAGCTCGTCTATTATTGCGTCTAGCTTGGCTATGATCTTATCCGTATCCTCGGATTGTTGGATCTCTAGCCTGTTCTTGAGTGATATTATTTTTCTCTTGATATCTGAATGTGTTCCGCTTATCTTCTCCTCCATTCTACTTATTCCAAGCATGCTGTTATCTGATGCTATTTCATCAATCAAAGACTCCAGATCCCTAGGCACGATCACACGTGTCAAATAGATGAGGTCTTCGCTGAACACTCTTAGGATCTCTTTGCATTTGTTGATGTATTCTTCTAATTCGGATTCATATTTGCCGAGCAAATCAAGTATAGAGTCAGTTATTTCATTAATGCTCTCTGCGAGTCTTGTATTTAGAGTAGCAGCGTGTTCCTTCACATTCTGTACTGTTTTCCTTATATTATTGACATAGTCTTTCATCCTGTAGAGTTCTTGTAGCAAATTGTACAGTTCTGCATAATCTTCACTTATGTCTTCCAGTATTGTTGGGAGAATAGATTCCTCAGTTATTTTTATGAGGTCCTCTAGGCTCTCGATAACGGATCTGTATTCATCCTCATTCACGAATCCGATCTCATTAATGGCTCTCTTCTTGAATTCCTCGTCGAGGAGCACGTTAAGGATTAAATGCATGATGTTTATTAGCTCGTTAATATCGCCGATACGGCGGCCACCATAGAGGTTCCTATAGTAATTATTGAGAATACTGTAGGCGAGCGCGTATTTTATCAGCATATTCTCTCTTATCGAATAAAGATGTTCGGCGATAAAGTGTCTATGCCCACCTATAGTATTCTCCGAAACAATATTCTTTCTTATACTGATATCCGAATAGAGCCTGTAGTCTAGCGGATTATTGCGAGCAAGAATTATCGATAGATTGGTCCATAAAGAAGAACGGCTTCTACCACCCCTACCGATCCTCTGGATCATGCTCTCGACTTTATCGAACCCAGCATTAACAATAATGGATACATTAGGATAATCAACACCTAGCTCCAATGTCGTGGTTGCAAAGACTACGCCTAGCTCTCCTCGTCTCAGCTTCTCATAGAGGTTCTCTCTTTCATTAATGGGTATTTCACTATATATTATGCCGAGCTGATCTTTAAGAATATCAGCTATAGAGGCCTTGCCCCCCTCATGATTTACCCTATCTTGAATAATCTGTTTAAGATTATGAGGAGTAATGTATTCGAAATAATGTCTGCATCTATCCCTATTAGTTACGCATGCATCTAGGCTACAATCCTCTATTCTCTCAGGATTTCTTATGCAGAGTATATCGAGAGGTGAACCTAGAGATAAGGCTTGGATCGTGATCGTGTTCAGCCTGTTTATTTCACGCACATTATTTACAAAGAAGATTGATTGTGGTACATATTTCAAATGTTTACCACTTTGCCTTTCACTATAAGCTTTATGAAGATACAGTATAAGTGAGGCAAGCTCAGACAGGTAGGTCTCCCAGCTAGTCATCGGCGTCATTTGAAGAAATAAGTAAATCTTCGTACGTACCCCGCTGAACTTTATATCACTGTATTTTCTGAGGATATGATCATATGTAAGATCTAATATTTTGTCCCGGGGCACATCTACGAGTTTCTCGGCGAAATCAATGGGTTGCCCAATTGTAGCCGATGATAGTATTGGCAGAATTATCTCTCTGCCAAGCTTGTCTTTTTGAAGCGACTTGATGATTTTTAGCAGATAATAGATCTGCGCCAATTTGATTGAGTCATACTCATGTATTTCGTCAAAAACAATGATCCTAGATGAGACGAGATCATAAATGTCGATATCATATTCTCTCCGAGTAAAGGCCGCATACATTATTGTATCAATGTTTGAAACTATAATATCAGCCTTCTTAGCACCGATGTTTTCGCCTGGAAAAGGTATTATGAAATCATAGGGTTCTTCTCTATTTTCATCCTTACAGATGACCATTGGGCCCTTGCTTGTCTTTCTAATATATAGTTTTCCATTAATTCCGCATCTTATACCACGAAATTCGATCTCATCCCCTACATCTATTTCATCGTACTCGTCTAGTATCTTGTAGGTATCGCCATCCCTTATGTAGATCCTTATTTTCTTATCGATAGAATGATCCTTCAGGATCTCGTTAAGCATGTAAAGTAATTCTACTAATCGAGACATCTGATCAATTTCAAGCATTTTTCTCGGATATATGAAGACATATTTAAAGCCATCATTAAGATTGCGTAGAAGATCAATGAGCGTTATTGTTGTGAATACTTCTGTTTTACCTGCCCCTGTCGGAGCTACAATTAATACTGCTCTAGCTGTATCCATCTCCTTTATATAGTCGTAGATGGAATATGCTTGATACCCGTCAAAACCTCTTGTTCCCCTCCTCCCAAAGTATCTTCTAAGAGTTTCAACAAACACATTATACATTGTGTCCGACAATATGTTTCTCAATAGATTTCCAAGCTTCGCGCTCAGATCGGAATAAGGATTACCCGGTATGTTTTCGCCCGGCAATATAATTCTATCACTAAGACTTGGCGATGATCGCCTAGTTATACTGAACGATGATGACAATACCATTTTTGAGTATCCAGGCATAATCCTTAGATCACTTGCTCTGAGTAAAATATCGAAGAAAATACTTCTGTAGCAAGTATTATTAACACGTATGATCATACCCATAGAATCTAGTCTATCAAGAATACTCATTACGATTGATGAAAGATCCCTCCTCGTTACAGCGCTTCTAAGTGAGCTCTTTACAGTGTTCTCTATGGTTTTAACAAGGTCATCCCGCGATAAACAATATGATGGATTCTTTATCCGGCAGATCTCGCCGGGACTGCATTTAGGATCTATTTTCTGCGCTTCAAGGAGTAATATATTACTAAAAGCTCTTGACAACAATATGTCGTCAACATCTGAATGCATAAACCCACCTAGATATAATGAGGTTATTCAGATTATTAATACTTTAATTCATTGAAACACTGATTATTTTGAACACAATAATATATTAACTGTTCAAAGAATAGATATGGGTTCGAATCACATTAAATGAACCCTATCACCAACGACAAATATCTCTGATAATCTTCACAATATTCAGAGGGTTATCAGCTAGTATTCTTATCATCGGCTCTCTGGCGTAGTCGCCGCGATCATATATTATCGTTGGTACTCTCCCTGTTTTCCTGACTGCTTCGCCTAGGATCCACGGTATTGATGCTCCTTCACGTTTCTTAATCTCTTCAGGCTCGTTCCTCCTATCGACATAGCAGATACTGTAGCCTTTCTCCTCGGCTCTCCTAACTAGTCGTTCATCGTATCTAATGTTAGCGGCAGCCCTTATCCTCGGATCATATTGTTGTGCTGCAAGGACTAGGCGGGCCATATGGCTTGAAGCACCGAATCTTATCAGGCCATGTATCACTGGTTTCTCGATCCCCCTGGTTATTCTGCCCTCTACCCCTGCTACGTCTAGTGTTGTTCGGGCATAGAATGCTGGTAGGCTGTAGACTATGTTTGTCCCGACCTCGGGGATCAGATCGTTGATGCCGGGTATTGAGATGAAATCCTTTACGGCTTCCCATAGTGTTTCTATAACCCTGTATTTCTCGGCTGGTATGATGAGCCATGCCGCCGGATTCACTGGGCCATGGCCTTTGCCTAGGGGGAGGCCATACTTGATCGCAGTGGTTATGAATTGCTTAGCGGTCTCCACGGCTTCCAGTATATCGTGTTTCTTGGCGAGGAGGGCTGCTAGTGCTGCAGAGAAGCTACATCCTGTTCCATGAGTGTTCTTTGTCCTGATCCGTTTTGTTCTGAAATAGTGATAGTCTCCCCTATAGTATAGTACGTCAATGGATTCATTCCCTTCTAGATGGCCTCCCTTAACTATTGCTACTTCGGCCCCGTGCTTCTCAACGATTATCCTGGCGGCTTCCAGCATATCGTCGAGGCTCTCTATCTTCATTCCAGTCAGGATCTCGGACTCCGGTATATTGGGAGTAACAATAGTAGCCCTAGGAATAAGGTATTTGATAAGTGTCTCGATAGCGTCTTCGC